>DASSQM010000238.1:0-2361 GCA_035702465.1 Anaeromyxobacter sp.
GTGGCCGACCGCCGATGGCTGTGGATGACCTCAGATGTGCGCCGGCTCGTCCGTCTGCCCCGGCACGCTCTTCGAGGGCTCGCCCTCCTCCTCGAGCTTCTCGGCCATCTGCTGCATCCGCGCGCCCATGTCCTCGAGCTCTTCCTTGGAGCAGTTCTTCTTCACCTTCGGGAAGAGCTCGGTGCGCTCCTCCTTCACGTGGTGCTCCACCTCCTCCTTCAGGACCTTCATCCGGGCGTCGAACTGCGCGTCGTCGACGTCCGACTCGAGGAGGTCGGCGAGCGTCCGCTTCATCGCGAGGTGCTCCTCGACGGACTCGCGCAGGATCGCCTCGGTGTTCTCCTGCTTCGACTCGGGGTAGAAGATCTTCTCCTCGATCTCGGCGTGGATCGCGAGCGCGTCGGAGATCTCGCGGCACAGCCGCTCCTTCGTCTTCCGCGCCTTCTCGCCCGCGCCCTCGAAGTCCTCGAACAGCTCCTCCACCTCCTCGTGCTGCTTCTCCAGCAAGTCGATCGCGTTCACGGTGTTCCCCCTTGTTGGGGACGCTAATCACCGCGCGCGAAACGCGCCGAGAGGCGGGACCGTCCGCCGTGCGCGGACCGCCTCGCCCCCCTGGCCGCCTCGCGATCGCCCCGCCGGACGCTATCCGCAGCAGCCGCCGGTGCGATGCGAGCCGGGGCCGGAGTGCGGGTGGGCGGCGCTCGCGTGGCGCGCGACGAGCGCCTCGGCGAGCGCGTGGAACCGCTCGTGCTCGCCCGATCCCGTCTGCTCCGCCTCGAACCGCTCGCAGTCCTCGCTCACGCGCTCGAGCGCCTCGGGCGGCAGGTGCTGCTCCGCCATCGGATAGAGCACGCCGTCCTCCTTCTGGATGTGGTGGCGGAGCAGGTCCGAGTAGCCGAAGGCGGTCTCCGAGATCTTCTGCCGGTCGGCGTCGGTCCACGCGCCGCCCTGATCCGCGTACGCCTTCAGGGAGGCGACGAGAGCGCGCCCCTCGTCGTGCTCCATGAGCATCACCGCGATCGGCCCGCCGTTCCGGGGAAAGCCGTGCTCCACCATCGCCTGGAACAGGACGCCCTCCTCCTTGCCGTGGTGGCACGCGTCGGCGAACCCGCGGATGAAGTCGACGAACCGCCCGAGCTCCTCCTTCTCCGTCGTCCCCTTGCGCCGGACCTCGTCCGTGAAGGAGACGAGCCCGTCGAGGACGGCCTCGATCAAGCGGTGCTCGTTCATCAGGGCCTCGATGGCGTCCATGGTCTCGTCTTCCTTCCGGCCGTGACCGGCGTTTGGCACCCGCTCGTGACGTAGAGCAAGCGGAGTGCCTGCGATGAATTCCTTGAAATTGCTGTTGTTTATGACGGAGCGCGCTCCCCTGCACCGGGTCTTGGTTGGACATCTCACCGATATTTGGGTACACACCGCCGCATGGTCGGCCATTCCCTTCCGGTGCTCCCCGGCGGTCCCGCCCCCGGGCAGGACGACCCGCATCGCCGCATCGTCGAAGACGCCATCGCCGCGGTGCTGTCGACCGTCGACATCGCGTCGGTGCTCGACCGCACGGGCCAGCTCCTGCGCCGCCACTTCGGCGAGACGCGCGTCGCCATCAACCGCATCTCGGCGACGGACCCGACGCGCGCCGAGGTGGTGCTCGTCTCCGATCCGCGGAACCCCTCGGTCGACCTCGGCACCACCTTCCCGCTCGCGGGGTCCGCCTCCGGCAAGGCGCTCCAGGATCGCAGGCCGGCCGTCGTGGATCCGCTCCAGCCGAGGACGCCGCGGTTCCGCGAGGAGCCGCTCCTCGCCGCGTACGGATACGGCTCGCTCGTTTCGTTCCCGCTCGTGTTCGAGAACGAGGTGCTCGGGACCCTCGACATCGCCCATCCGCCGCGCGAGGGGCTCCTCGCGTGCTGCTTCGAGGTGGCGCGCCAGGTGGCCCACCTCGTCGCCATCGCGCTCCACAACAGCCTCATGGTCGACGAGGTGCGGCGCCTGAACCGCCTCCTCGGCAAGGAGAACGCGCTCCTCAAGGAGGAGATCCGCCAGATCAAGCGCGAGACGCGCTACGTCGCCGAGAGCGCCGCGATGAAGGCGCTCGTCGAGCGCATCCGGCTCGTGGCCCCCGCGACGACGACCGTGCTCGTGCGCGGCGAGACCGGGACCGGCAAGGAGGGGCTCGCGCGGATGGTCCACGAGTTCAGCGGCCGGTTCGGCGCGGCGTTCGTGCCCGTGAACCTCGGCGCCATTCCCGAAGGCCTCATCGAGAGCGAGCTCTTCGGGCACGAGAAGGGCGCGTTCACGGGCGCGCACCGGCGCAGGGCGGGGCGCTTCGAGCAGGCCGACGGCGGGACCGTCTTCCTCGACGAG
>DASSQM010000239.1:0-4010 GCA_035702465.1 Anaeromyxobacter sp.
CGTGAAAGCGACCGTCCGCTGCGTGAACGCGCGGTGGCTCCCTGCACGCGGTGGCCTCCTGCATTTGCGCGCCACGGGTTCATGCCTTACCCCTTCCTTGGGGGATCGGGGAAATGGTGACCGTACTCGTCGTCGAGGACGAGCGAGACATCCGCGAGATCGTCGCGGAGGCGCTCGCCGACGAGGGGTACCAGGTGATCGGCGCGTGCGACGGCGCAGAGGCGCTCGACAAGCTGCGCGCGTGCCACCCCGAGGTCGTGCTGCTCGACCTCATGATGCCGCGCATGGACGGGTGGCAGTTCCGCGCGGCCCAGCGGCAGGACCCGGACCCCGGCGTGTCGGGCGTCCCGGTGATCGTGCTCTCCGCGCTCGGGCGCGTGGCCGATCTCGACGCCGCGGAGTACCTCCAGAAGCCGTTCGAGCTCGATCAGCTGCTCAGCGCGGTCCGGCACCAGGTCCACCACGCCTAGCGGGCGGGGGGTCCGCGAACCACCACACCACCACGATGCCCGGCGGCCCGCCCGCTTCGCCGAGCGTGCGGGCGCCGGCGCGCGCCGCGGCGAGCGCCTGGGCGATCCACGCCTTCACCTCGTCGCCGGCGGCCAGCGCCTCGCAGGCGCCCCGGAAGACGCTCTCGAGCGCGTCCCAGTCCGCCTCCAGCTCCACCCGCGATCGCGCGCGTTCCCGCGCCTCGAGCCGGACGACCCCGGCGATGCGGCTCCAGGCGAGCGCGGGATCGTCCCCGGCGGCGAGGCCCTCGCCGGCGCGCACGAGCACGTCCGCGACGATCCCGTCGAGCAGGCCGGGCAGCAGCCGCCGGCGGCCCTGGAGCCGCGTCGCGCGCCACAGCCGCGCCAGGTCCGGCGCGGACGCGACGATCGCCTCGCCGGCGGCGGTGCGGCCGGCGCTCACCGCGCGCCTCCGAGGAGCCAGTCGAGGGCGGCCTCGGCCTCGCGCTGGAGCGCCGGCAGGTCCTCGGTGAAGAGGTGCGTCGCCCTCGGGACGACGGCGAGGCGCCGCGGCCCGCGCGAGCCCTCGAGCGCGGCGCGCACCTCGTCGGGCCCGCCGAACTGGTCCCGCTCCGCGTGGACCAGGGCGAGCGGCTTCTCCAGCTCGCGCACGTGGCCCGCGTCGCGGAAGCGGGCGAGGTCGGGCGCTCGCAGCGCGAGCCCCGCGACGAGGAGCCCGGAGGCGCGCGGATCGGCGCCGCCCGCGAGGATCGCCATCCAGGCGCCGAACGAGAACCCGGAGGCGAGGAGCGGGATCCCCGGCTTCGCCGCCGCGAGCCAGGCGAGCGCGGCGCGCGCGTCCTCCGCCTCGCCGTCGCCGCCGCCGTACCTGCCCGCGGACCGGCCCACGCCGCGGAAGTTGAAGCGGAGCGCCGCGCCGCCGCGCGATCGCACCGCCTTCGCGAGCCGGTAGACCGCGTGCGTGTGCATCGTGCCGCCGTAGAGCGGGTGGGGGTGGCACACGATCGCGGCGAACGCGGCGTCCGCCGCGTCGTCGAAGAGCGCCTCCAGACGTCCGGCGGGGCCCGTGAGATCGGCCTGCATCGCTCCTCGCGCCCTTCCTCACCGTCCAGGGCGAGGGCGGCGCGCCTCAACCCAGCAGCGCCTCGAACAGCCTCCGCCCGTCCTCGCGGCCGAGGATCGCCTCGCTCGCGCGCTCCGGGTGCGGCATGAGGCCGACCACGTTGCGACGCGGACCGCCGGAGACGCCGGCGATGTCGCGCGACGCGCCGTTCGGCGCGCCGCCCACGTACCGGAACGCGACGCGACCTTCGCCCTCGAGCCGGTCGAGCGTCTCCGCGTCCGCGAAGTAGTTGCCCTCGGCGTGCGCGATCGGCATGGTGAGCGTCCGGCCGGCGAGGCCGCGCGTCACCGGCGTCTCCGCGCCCTCCACCCGCAGCGTCACGTCCTTGCAGACGAACTTGAGCGAGGCGTTGCGCATGAGGACGCCGGGCAGGAGGCCCGACTCGCACAGGATCTGGAAGCCGTTGCAGATGCCGAGGACGGGTCCGCCCTTCCCGGCGAACGCGGCGACGTCCTCCATGACGGGCGAGAAGCGCGCGAGCGCGCCGCAGCGCAGGTAGTCGCCGTAGCTGAAGCCGCCCGGCACCACGATGGCGTCGAGGCCCGCGGGGGCGCGGTCCTTGTGCCAGACGTACGCGACGTCCGCGCGGAGCCCGTGCTTCAGCACGTGGTAGACGTCGTGGTCGCAGTTCGAGCCGGGGAACGTGACGACGCCGATTCTCACAGCTCGATCCTGTAGTCCTCGATGACCGTGTTCGCGAGGAGCTTCTTGCACATCTCGTCGAGGCGCGCGCGCTCCTGCGCCTCGGGGACGGTCCCGTCGATCGTGACCTCGATGAGCTTGCCGAGCCGCACGTCGCTCACCTCGCCGTAGCCGAGCGCGTGCAGCGCCCGGTTCACGGCCGAGCCCTGCGGGTCGAGCACCCCGCGCTTCAGCGTCACGAACACCCGCGCCTTCTTCGCCATGCGCGGTCTTATAACAGATCCCCCCGGCAGGTTTCCCGGCGTGCCGGCCGGGTTTTGCTAGGGTGGGCGTCGATGGAGGGCGATCCAGGAACGATCCTCGCGCTCGCGGCGGCGTCGCTCGGGCTCCTCGCGCTGCGGGCGGTCGGGGCCGCCTTCGAGGCGGCGCTCGTGGCCGTGGGCCTGCCGCGCGCCCAGGAGCTCGCCGCGGCCCCCGAGGCGGGGCGCCGCGCCCGGGCGCTCGCCGCCCTGTTCGAGGATCCCGAGGCCGCGGCGTTCACCGGCCGTGCGATGGTCACCCTGTCCACCGTCTTCGCGGCGGTCCTCGCCGGGTTCGCGGGTGCCCTGGCAGCGCCGACCGTGCCGTGGCTGGCGGCGGTCCTCTGCGCGGTCCTCGCCAGCGTGGTCTCGCTCGTCCTCGCCGGGTGGGCCCGCGGGCTCGGCGCGCGCCACGGCGAGTCCGTCGCCGTCGCGCTCGCCGTCCCGTTCCGGTTGCTCCGGACCGTGCTCCTCCCGATGTCCCTGGCGGTGAAGACCCTCGCAGGGCGGCGCGCCCGCTTCTCGCTGCCGCGGCCGCCGCTCGAGGAGATGGAGCGCGCGCTCGCGGAGTACGCGAGGACCACGGCCAGCCCCGGCGCGGAGGCGACGAGCGAGCTCATCCACCGCGTCTTCGAGTTCCGCGAGAAGGTCGCGCGCGACGTGATGGTGCCGCGCACGGAGGTCGTCGCCGTCGAGGTGGACGCGCCGGTGCCCGAGATCATCCGCGTGCTCGCGGAGGAGGGCCACTCGCGCATGCCGGTCTACCGCGAGAGCCTCGACCAGATCGAGGGCGTCCTGCACGCGCGCGACCTCGTGCCGCTCCTCGCGCACCCCGAGATCATCGTCCTGCGCGACATCCTCCGGCCCGCGGAGTTCGTGCCGTGGTCGAAGCCGATCGACCAGCTCCTGCGCGAGATGCAGCGCAAGCGCCTGCACATGGCGTTCGTGGTGGACGAGCACGGCGGCGTCATGGGCCTCTGCACGATCGAGGACGTGCTCGAGCAGATCGTCGGCGACATCCAGGACGAGTTCGACGTCGAGTCGAAGGCGGTCGAGGCGCACGCGGACGGCACGTTCACCGTGCAGGGCCAGACGCCCATCTCCGAGTTCAACGCCGCCGCCGCCGCCGACCTGCCCGAGGACCAGGGCTTCGAGACCGTGGCCGGCTTCCTGAACGCGCTCGCCGGCGCCATCCCGACGAAGGGCGACCGCTTCTTCTGGAAGAGCTGGGCGTTCACCATCGCGGACGCCGATCCACGGCGCGTGACGAAGGTGCGCGCGGCGCGGGTGAAGCGCGGGTGACGAGCGCGCGGATCGGCCGCCGCCGCGGTCACGCGCGGGCCCTGTGATTCACGCATTGACACTCCGCGGGGACGCGCGCGCGGCAATTCCCGCGCTCTCTGTGAAACCGCGTCCCGTGGGCACAGGATATTGATTCCGATCAAATACGACTATTCGTCTCCCCGAAGCGCGCCG
>DASSQM010000240.1:0-6711 GCA_035702465.1 Anaeromyxobacter sp.
TCCGAGACTGGACCCACGCGGTGGCCACCGCGGAGATTCCCACTGCGACGGCCGCGGCGGCGGCGATGAGCACCTTGTCCATCGGTGACCTCCCCTTGTCCCGTTGCCTTCTCCCGCTCCCCTACCTGCGGCCCGTCGGCCCGGTTCGCGATCCGTCAGTCACCCACCGCTGCGGCCGTCGCGCGTGCGATCGCGCGCGCGAGGTTCCTCGCGGCGCGCCGCTCGAGCTCCTCGGATTGTCCGAGGGCCGAAGAGCGGGCCTCCGCGGCGGCGCGGTCGGCCTCCTGCGCAGCGGCGGCCCGGAGCCGGACCACCTCACGCTCTCCTTCGCGGATCGCCTCCGCGGCGATCGCCTGCGCCTCGCGGTGCGCTTGCTCGGCCATCGCGGCCGCCTCCCGGCGCGCCGCCAGGACCTCCTGCTCGAGCGCAGCCTCGTCGCTGCGGAGCTCTTCGAGCGTGTCTCGCTCGCGATCCACGGCTTCCCCCACGTTTCAGCAGACGCTCCTCCCCGCGGCGAGGCAAGGACGAGTGGCGATCCCCGGTGGGGCTGCGCCGCGCCGCGCGCCGCGCCTCATTACTGACCGCTGGGTCATGAATTGGCTTGCACGGTTCGTCCGGGTGCGCTAGATCGACGCGCCATGAGCCGCACCCCGCGCCCCGGCGCCCGCGACGCCCTGCTCGACGCGGCCCGCGACGAGTTCGCCCGCCACGGCCTGGAGCGCGCCCGCGTGGAGGACATCTCGCGGCGCGCCGGGATGTCGAAGGGCGCCTTCTACCTGCACTTCGCGACGAAGGAGGACGCCTTCCGCGAGATCGTGTCCCGGTTCCTCGGCGCGCTCGAGGACCACGCGCTGCGGCGCGACGAGCTCGACGCTCGGGCCGCGCGCGACGGCGCTCCCCGCGCGAACGAGCCGCTCCCGGCCCGCATCGAGGCCGAGTGCGCGGCCGACGTGGACATGCTCGAGCTGCTCTGGCGGAACCGGCAGATCCTCGCCGCCGTCGAGGGCGCATCGGGCCGGCTCTACCGGGAGCTCGTGGAGGCGTTCCGCCGGAAGATGCGCGCGCTCGTGTCGCGCCGGATCGCCGACGGGGTGTGCGCCGGCGCGCGCGTGCGCGGCGACGTGCGCGCCGACGTCATCGCCGACATCGTGGTGGGCGCGTACGACGACCTCGCGCGCCGCATGATCGACATGAAGGCGAAGCCCGACCTCGAGGAGTGGGCCCGCTCGCTCCTCCTCGTCGTGTACGAGGGAATCCTGGAGCGTCCCGCCTCCGACGCGCGCCGGTCCTCCCGGCGCGCCGACCGCCTCCGTTCCGTCCACCGTTGACCGTCCGGTCACCTCCGGGAGCCGCCGATGCCGCGCCGACTCGCCCTCCTCTCCGCCGTGCTGGCCACCCTCTCCTGCGGCGATCGCGCGCGCGCTCCGGCGCCCGCCGGCGCGCCGTCGCCCGGCGCCGCCGCGCCGACGGCGCCCCCGCCGGCCCGGCTGGTCGAGCCCGAGCGCGTCCGCCACGCGTCGCGGACCACCGTCACCGGGACGCTGAAGGCCCGCCAGTCCGCGCCGCTCGCCATGAGCGTCCCCGGCACGCTCCTGCGCGTGCCCGTGAGGCGAGGCGAGGAGGTCCGCGAGGGCGCCCTCCTCGCGTCGCTCGACGACGCGGCCGCCGCGGCGGCGCGGAAGCAGGCCCAGGCGGCGGTGGCGGCCGCGAAGGCACAGCTCGCGCTCGCCGACGACGCGCTCGCCCGCGCGAAGCGCATCCGCGACGAGGAGGGCGTCTCCGAGGCGCAGCTCTTCGAGGCGCGCGCGCGCCGCGACGGCGCCGCGGCGGGGCTCGCGGCGGCCGAGGCGCAGCTCGAGCAGGCGACGGTGCAGCTCGCGCACCACCACCTCCACGCGCCGTTCGCGGGCGTCGTGACCCGCGTGCCCGACGGCGTCGGGATCACCGTCGCGCCCGGGGTCCCCGTCGTGAGCCTCGCCTCCACGCGGCAGCTCGTCCTCGACACCACGCTCACGCAGGCGGAGGCCGCGGAGGTGCGGCCCGGCGCGAAGGCGATCGTGACCGTCCCGGCGACGGGCGCGCGCATCGCGGACGCGACCGTGCAGGTGGTCGTGCCGGCGGTCGATCCGGACACGAACCGCGTCCCGATCGAGATCGCGGTCCCCAACGCCGACGGGCGGTTCCTCCCGAACGCGTTCGCGCGGGCGGAGCTCGCCGGCGCCGGGGAGCGCGATGCGTGGCGGGTCCCGTCGGCCGCGCTCGTCGAGCGCGCCGGCGGTCACGCGGTCTGGGTCGCCGCCGCCGACGGGAAGGCGCGCGCGCTGCCGGTGCGCCTCCTCGCCGAGGAGCGGGACGCGGCGATCGTCCGGCCGGAGGAGGGGTCGTGGCCCGCCGGCCTCAAGGTCGTCGAGGCGCCGCCGCTCGGCATCGTCGAGGGCACGGCGGTTGCGGAGGCCGGCCGATGACCCTCTCCGACGTCGCCATCCGGCGACCGGTCTTCACCGCGATGATGTCCCTCACGCTCGTCGTGCTGGGCTTCCTCGGGTACCGCCGGCTCGGCACGGACCTCTACCCCGACGTCACCTTCCCGTTCGTGACGCTCACGACCGTCTACCCGGGCGCGAGCCCCGAGGACGTGGAGCAGTCGGTGACGCGGCACATCGAGGACGCCGTCTCCTCGATCCCCGGCATCAAGAACGTCGCCTCGTGGTCGCGCGAGAACGTCTCGATGGTGTTCGTCGAGTTCCAGCTGTCCGTTTCGCTCGGCGAGGCGGTGCAGAGCGTGCGCGACAAGGTGGGCGTGGCGCAGGGCGACCTGCCGCTCGGCGCCCGGCCGCCAGTGATCGCGCAGTACGACGTCTCGGCGCAGCCCGTGCTCGTGTTCTCGGCGGCGTCCGGCGCGGACCCCATCGCGCTCCGCGAGATGCTCGACGATCAGGTGCGGCCGCGCATCGAGCAGACCGAGGGCGTCGCCGCCGTGCGCATCATCGGCGGAGCGAAGCCCGAGATCGGCGTCGAGATCTTCCGCGACCGGCTGAAGGCGCTCAAGCTCACGCCCGACGCGGTGTCCCGGCGCATCCAGGGCGAGCACCTCGACCTCCCCGGCGGCGACTTCGCGTCGGGCGAGGGCGACGTGGGCGTGCGGGTGCGCGGCGAGTTCCAGGACGTGGACGCCCTGCGCGCCATGCCCGTGGCGACGGCGGCGGACGGCTCGCTCGTCCGGCTCTCGGACGTCGCGATCGTCCGCCGGGGCGCGGAGGACGCGAAGACCGTCGTGCGCACGAACGGGGTCGAGGCGGTCGCGGTGGAGGTGGTGAAGCAGGCCGGCGCGAACTCGGCGCAGGTCGCGAACGCGGTGAAGTCGCTCCTGCCGGAGCTCGAGAGGGAGCAGCGGTTCCAGGCGCAGGTCCTCATCGACCAGTCGACCATCATCGAGGCGAACGCGCACGAGGTCTGGATCGCCATCTTCTTCGGCGGCGCCATGGCGATCCTGATCATCCTGGTCTTCCTCCTGGACCTGCGCGGCACCCTCATCTCGGCGCTCGCCCTCCCCACCTCCGTCGTCGGGACGCTCTTCGCGATGTGGGCGATGGGGTTCACCGTCAACCAGCTCACGCTGCTCGGCCTCTCGCTCGCGATCGGGCTCCTCATCGACGACGCGGTGGTCGTCCGCGAGAGCATCACCCGGCGCCTGGAGCGCGGCGACCCGCCGGCGCGCGCGGCGAGCGAGGGCACGCACGAGATCGCGCTCGCGGTGATGGCGACCACCTTCACGCTCGTCGCGGTGTTCGTGCCGGTCGCGTTCATGAAGGGCATCACCGGCCAGTTCTTCCGCGAGTTCGGCCTCACCATCACCGTCGCGGTGCTGATCTCGCTCTTCGTGGCGTTCACGCTCGACCCCATGCTCTCCGCCCGGTTCGCGAAGGCGCGCCGGCCGGGACGGCACGGCCGCGAGAACCGGGTCGCGGCCCGCATCCGCGCGGGGTTCGACCGGCTGGACCGCTTCTACGCGGGGACACTCGGCTGGGTGCTGCGCCACAAGGCGGCGACCGCGCTCGGCGCCGCCGCGCTCCTCGCCGCGAGCCTCGCGATCGGCGCCAACCTGGGGAGCGAGTTCGCGCCGAAGGAGGACCGCAACCAGCTCGTCGTGAACCTCGAGTACCCGCCGGGCACGAGCCTCGCCACGGCGTCGCGCCGCAGCGCCGCGCTGGAGCGCCAGGTCCAGGCGCTGCCGGGCGTCACCGCCGTCTACTCGACGGTCGGCTACCTCGAGGACGCGCGAATGGTGCGCTGGCGCGTGAACCTCGTGGACAAGAACACGCGCGACCGCGGCGTCGACTGGTTCAAGGACAGGGTGCGCGAGATCCTCGCCACGGACGCGCGCCTGCGCACGCGGGCCGTGTCCGACCCGCCCATGATCGAGGGCCTCGGCGACTTCCCTCCCATCCTCATGCACGTCACCGGGCGCGACTTCGGCGAGCTCGCGAAGCAGGCGGACTTCCTCGTCCGCGCCATGCAGTCCATCCCGGCGCTCGCGGACATCCAGCTCAAGGACTCGCCGGGCCGCCCGGAGCTGCGCGTCGACGTGGACCGCGATCAGGCGGCGCGGCTGGGGATCCCCGCCGGATCGGTCGCGCTCCAAGTGCGGCTCGCCACGCAGGGCGAGGTCGCCGGCAAGCTCCGCGAGGGCCGCCGCGAATCCGAGATCCGCGTCCGCCTCGCCGGCGAGGACCGGGGCTCCGAGTCCGCCATCGAGTCGATGTGGATCGCGACGCCGAAGGGGCAGGTCGCGCTGTCGCAGCTCGCCCGCCTGCGCGGCGCGACGAGCCCGGCCGTCATCGAGCACCAGGGCCGCGAGCGGAAGATCTCCGTCTGGGCGCAGATCGCGCCGGGCCACGACCTCGGCTCGGCGGCGCGCGCCCTGCGCGAGAAGCTCGGGGCACATCCGCTGCCGCCCGGGTACCGGTTCATCTGGGACGGCATGCAGAAGGAGCAGGCCGACTCGCAAGCGAACATGGGCCTCGCGCTCGGGATCGCGGTGATCTTCATCTTCATCGTGCTCGCGAGCCAGTTCGAGTCGCTCGTGCACCCGTTCACGATCATGCTGTCGCTGCCGCTCGCCATCGTGGGGGCGTTCCTCGGGCTCTTCGTCGCCCGGCAGACCATCAGCCTGGGCTCGCTCATCGGCCTCATCCTGCTCATGGGCCTCGTCACGAAGAACGCCATCCTCCTCGTCGACGGCGCCCTCCAGCACATCCGCGACGACGGCGATCCTCCCGAGGAGGCGATCCGCAAGGCGGGCCCGCGCCGGCTCCGGCCCATCCTCATGACGAGCGCGGCGATGGTGCTGGGCATGCTGCCCACCGCGCTCGGGCGCGGCATGGGGAGCGAGTTCCGGTCGCCGATGGCGACGGCGGTCATCGGCGGCGTCGTCACGTCGACCATGCTCACGCTGTGGGTGGTGCCGGTGGTGTTCGTCTGGGTCGAGCGGATCCGGCGGCGCCTGCGACGAGCGCCGGTCGCGCTCGAAGGGCCGGCGCCCGAGGTCGAGCCGCGGCGGCCCGCGGCGGCCGTGCGCGGGACGGAGGTCGCGTCGTGAGCGTCCCCGCCGTGCGCCGCGCGTTCTCGGTGTCCGTGTTCGCCCGGAACGGGGGCGCCGTCCTCCTCGTGCGCCACAGGCGCCTCGGCACGTGGCTGCCCGTGGGCGGCGAGATCGAGCCGGGCGAGACGCCGCTCGAGGCCGCGCGCCGCGAGCTCCGCGAGGAGACCGGGCTCGAGGGGGCGTTCCTCCCCGCGCTCGGCGTCGACGGCACGCCGCCGGGGTTCATCGGATACGAGGAGCACCTCGCCGGCTCGAAGGGCCTGCACATGAACTTCGCGTTCGTCGCGGAGGTTCCTTCCCGCGACCTCGCCGCGTGCGACGAGTGGGACGACGCGCGGTGGGTGCGGGAGGAGGACCTCGCGGCGCTCGCGTGCCCCGAGAACGTGCGGGAGCTGGCGCAGATCGCGCTGGAGACCGCGGCGGCCTGATCAGCGGCGGGCCTTCCCGAACACGCTCCTTCCCCCGTACGCCGCGCTCGCCTGCCTCTCCACCGCCACGACCTCCTCGAACCCCGGCCCTCCGGCGGCGCGCTCGAGCCGCCGCGCCTCCTCGTCGAGCCGCCGGATCGCCGCCATCCGGTCGTCCTCGCCCAGCTTCGCCCCATCGACCGCGCGGCGGAGGACCCGCAGCGTCTCGTCGTACACGCGCAGCGGCACCGGATACGGGTGCCCGTCCTTCCCGCCGTGCGCGAGCGAGAAGCGCGCCGGATCGCCGAAGCGGCACGGCGCGCCGTGGATGACCTCGGCGGCCATCGCGAGCGAGAGCACCGTGCGCGCGCCGAGCCCCGGCGTGAGGAGCAGCTCCGCGAAGTCCGTCGGCCCGCGCTCCGCGGCGGCGGCGAGCGCGCCGTGGAGCCTCCGCAGCACGACGTCTCCCGCCCGCACGTCGTGGCGCGCCGGCATGGAGAGGTGCGGCGGCCGCTCCGCGAGCCGGCGGATCGCCGCGATCACGCGATCCGGGCCGCCGCGGACGAGCTCGAGCTGCGCTTCGCGCGACGCGGCGGCGCGCCGGTCCGTGAGGTTCACGATCGCGCCGCCCGGCCGCCCCTCGATCGCGGCGTGCGGCGCGTCGACGAAGCTCTCGAGGCCCTCCGAGAGCCAGTGGTAGCG
>DASSQM010000241.1:0-8165 GCA_035702465.1 Anaeromyxobacter sp.
AAGACGCCGACGAGCGCGAACCGCGACGCCGGGTGCGCGAACTTCGCGTAGCAGGCCTTCTCCGGGATCGGGAACCGCACCGACACGATGAGCTCGTCCGGCTGGAGCGCGGTCTCGAACATCCCCTGGAAGAACTGATCCGCGGGGATGGCGCGCCGGTCGGTCTGGATGGTCGCGCCGAGGGCGAGCACCGCGGCCGGGTAGTCCGCGGCGGGGTCGTCGTGCGCGAGCGAGCCGCCGAGCGTGCCGCGGTTGCGCACCTGGGCGTCGCCGATGTGGCCGGCGAGGTCCGCGATGGCGGGGATCGCCTTCCTCGCGTCGGCGGAGTCGGACACCTCCGCGTGCGTCGCGGCCCCGCCGATGACGAGGTCCTTGCCCTCGACGCGGATGCCCTTCAGCTCCTTCAGGCTCGCGACGGAGACGAGGTCGGAGGGGTCGGCGAGGCCGAGCTTCATGACGGGGATGAGGCTCTGGCCGCCGCCCAGGTACTTGCCGTCCTTCGCCTTCTTCTGCGCGGCGACGGCGGCGGCGACGCTCTCGGGACGGATGAACTGGAACTCGTGCATGGCCGCCTCCTCTAGCTCTTCTTCGCGTCGCGGATGGTCCGCCAGACGCGCTCCGGCGTGGCCGGCATGTCGACGTGGCGGACGCCGAGGTCCTTGAGCGCGTCGACGACCGCGTTGATCACGGCGGCCGGCGAGCCGATGGAGCCGGTCTCGCCGACGCCCTTCGCGCCGAGCGGGTTGTGCGTGCAGTCGGTGGTGTTCGTGCCCTGCTGGAACGACGGCAGGTCCGCCGCGCGCGGCATGGTGTACGAGAGGAACGAGCCGGAGACGAGCTGGCCCGCGTCGTCGTAGAGCGCGCCCTCGTAGAGCGCCTGGCCGATGCCCTGGGCGAGGCCGCCGTGCACCTGGCCCTCCACGATCATCGGGTTCACCACCCGGCCGACGTCGTCGACCGCGGTGAAGGCGACGACGTCGGTCTTCCCGGTGTCGGGATCGATCTCCACCTCGGCGACGTGGCAGCCCGCCGGGAACGTGAAGTTCTTCGGGTCGTAGAACGAGGTCTCCTCGAGCCCGGGCTCGAGGCCCGCCGGGTACTTGTGCGGCACGTACGCGGTGAGCGCGACCTCCCCGATCGTCTTCGAGCGGTCGGTGCCGACCACGGTGAACTTCCCGTCCTTGAACTCGAGGTCGCCCTCCCCCGCCTCGAGGAGGTGCGCCGCGATCTTGCGGGCCTTCGCGATCACCTTGTCGGCGGCGTTCACGAGCGCCGAGCCGCCCACCGCGAGGGAACGCGAGCCGTAGGTCCCCATGCCGAACGGGATCTTCGAGGTGTCGCCGTGGACCACCTCGACGTTCGCGACCGGAACGCCGAGCTTCTCCGACACGAGCTGGGCGAACGTCGTCTCGTGCCCCTGCCCGTGGCTGTGCGTCCCGGTGAACACCGAGATCGTTCCGGTCGGGTGGACGCGGATGGAGGCCGACTCGTAGAGGCCCGCACGCGCGCCGAGCGCGCCCGCCACCGCGGAGGGGGCGATGCCGCACGCCTCGACGTACGTGGCGATGCCGATGCCGCGGAGCTTGCCGCGCTTCTTCGCCTCCGCCCGCCGGTCCTCGAACGTCTGCCAGCGCGACTTGTCGAGCGCGGCGGCGAGCGTCGCCTTGTAGTCGCCGGAGTCGTACTGCAGCGCGACCGGCGTCTGGTACGGGAAGGCGTCGATGAAGTTCTTCCGCCGGATCTCCGCGCGGTCCACGCCGAGCTCGCGCGCGGCGAGATCGACGAGCCGCTCGAGGAGGAACGCCGCCTCCGGGCGCCCCGCGCCGCGGTAGGCGTCGACCGGCACGGTGTTCGTGAACAGCGCCTTCACCTCGACGTAGATGGCCGGCGTCTTGTAGCAGCCGGCGAGGAGCGTGCCGTACAGGTACGTCGGCACCGCCGGCGCGAACGTGGAGAGGTACGCGCCGAGGTTCGCGAGGGTCGACACGCGCAGGGCGAGGAACGTCCCGTCCTTCGCGACGGCGAGCTCGCCGTGCGTGACGTGGTCGCGGCCGTGCGCGTCCGACATGAACGACTCGCTGCGCTGCGCCGTCCACTTCACCGGGCGGCCGATCTTCCGCGACGCCCAGAGGACGAGCAGCTCCTCGGGATAGTGGAAGATCTTCGAGCCGAAGCCGCCGCCCACGTCGGGCGCGACCACCCTCAGCTTGTGCTCGGGGATCCCGAAGCTGAACGCGCCGAGCAGGAGCCGGATGAGGTGCGGGTTCTGGCTCGTGGTGAAGAGCGTGTAGTCCTGCGTCGCCTTGTCGTACTCGCCGATGGCGGAGCGCGGCTCGATGGCGTTCGGGATGAGCCGGTTGTTCACGAGGTCGAGCTTCACGACCTTGTGCGCCTTCCCGAAGGCGGCCTTCACGGCCGCGTCGTCCCCGAGGTGCCAGTCGTAGCAGACGTTCCCCTTCGCCTGGTCCCACACGAGCGGCGCGCCGGACTTCGTCGCCTGCGCGATGCTCGCGGCGGCGGGGAGCTCCTGGTACTCGACCTCGACGAGCGCAGCGGCCTCGCGCGCCTGGTCCTTCGTCTGCGCGACGACGATGGCGACCGGGTCCCCGACGTAGCGCACCTTCTCGTGCGCGAGCGCCGGGTGCGGCGGCTCGACCATGGGCGTCCCGTCCTTCGAGTGGATCTGCCAGCCGGCGGGCAGGTTGCCGATCTTCTCGGCCGCGAGGTCCGCGCCGGTGAGCACGGCGAGCACGCCGGGGGCCCGCTTCGCGGCGTCGCTGCCGATCTTCACGATGCGCGCGTGCGCGTGCGGCGAGCGCACGACCTGCATGTACGTCTGGTTCGGGCGCGAGACGTCGTCGGTGTACGTCCCGGCGCCGGTGAGGAAGCGCCGGTCCTCCTTGCGCAGCACGGACGCGCCGATGCCTTCGGTCGCCATGGGCTACCTCCTCGCGCTCTTCGCCGCGGCCTGAACGGCCTTGACGATGTTGTGGTACCCGGTGCAGCGGCAGAGGTTTCCCTCCAGCCACTCGCGGATCTCCTTCTCCGAGGCGTCCGGCTTGCGCCGGACGAGGTCCACCGCGCTCATCACCATGCCGGGCGTGCAGAACCCGCACTGGAGCGCGTGGCTCTCGTGGAAGGCCTTCTGCATGGGGTGCATCTCGCCGTCCGTGGCGAGCCCCTCGATGGTCGTCACCTCGCCGCCGTCCGCCTCGACCGCGAACATCGTGCAGCTCTTCACGGAACGTCCATTCACGTGGACCGTGCACGCGCCGCACTGGCTCGTGTCGCAGCCCACGTGCGTCCCGGTGAGGCCGAGGCGTTCACGGAGCAGGTCCACGAGCAGCGTGCGCGCCTCGACCGCGGCCGTGACGGAATTGCCGTTCAGCCTGAGCGTGATCGTCGGCATGGTGTCCTCGCTGTGGGGTGACCGGCTCTTCTTGCCGATCCGGGGCGCTCGCGCCTAGGACCCTGCCGTGACAGGAGGGCGGTCCCCGGCGGGGCCGTTCGACGGGCGGAGGGACCGGTGTTCGAAGGGCTCGGGGCAGGCTCAGCGACGGCCGAGGGTGTCGAGCACGACGACGGGATCCGAGAGCTCCGCGAGCGGATACCGGATCCGCAGGATCATGGGCGGCCGTCCGTGGTGCAACCAGACGTCCGCGCCGAGCGGACGCTTCACGAGCTCGATCACCTTCTCCAGCCCCTTCAGGTCAGGCCGCACCTCGAACCGGTCGGCGTCCACCTTCCGGCCGACGACCTCGATCGCCTCGCGCTCCGCGTGCTTCACCTGGATCGGCAGCGAGATCGGCTGCGGGTGGAACAGGACGGCGCGGAGCTTCACCTCCTCGCCGGACGCCAGTCGGTCGCGGAGGTTCTTCACCGCGTAGGTCACGCCCACGCCGGCGAACGTGCGGCCGCGCGGCAGCACCTTCACGCGCTCGTCCCAGCGCTTCTCCTCGCCCTTCTCGAGCTTGCGCGCCGTGGCGCGGCCGGTGAGGAGGTCCACCTCGAACGCGCGCACGAGCTCGTCGCCGCGGCGCTCGTCCCAGCTCCAGCGCTCCTGCACGAGCTGCTTGCCGGGAGCGAAGCGCGCGCGCTCCACCGCGGTCCTGCCGTCGCGGAGGACGTGCGTGATGCGGAGGTGGAGCCTGCCTCGCTCGATCCACTGATCGAACGTCGAGGTGGCGAGCACGTTGCCGTGCTCGTCGGCGAGCGACGGGAACGCGTACAGCTCGCCGTCGGGCGACGCGACGTCGACGGCGCGCGCCGCGAGGGGCGCGGCGACGACGAGCGCGGCGCAGAGCGAGGCGCGCACCGCCCTCACGGATGGGCCGGGCGCGCCGGGGGGATCCGGCCGAGTCGCGAGCTGGCGGGTAGACCGGCGAGCGCCCGCAGCACGTTCGCGGCGCCCTGGCCCATGCGCGCCGGATCGTACCCGCCCTCCAGGACCGCCACGACGCGGCCGGCGGCGGACGCGCGGGTCCGCTCGACGGTCTCCGCGACGATCGCGTGGAGGTCCTCCGGCTCGAGGAGGAGCCCGCCGAGCGGATCCCCCGCGAGGCAGTCGAACCCGGCGGACATCATCACGAGGTCCGGCGGGAGGACGCGCAGGCTCGCGGCGAGCGCCTCGGAGAAGCGCTGCCGATACTCGCCGGCGCCGGTCCCGTGCGCGAGCGGCACGTTGCGGACGTTCCCCGACGCCGCGCCGCCGCCGCGCTCCCACGCGGCGCCGGTGCCGGGGTAGTGCGGGTAGAGGTGCAGGGACAGGTACGCCGTCGTCGGGTCCTCCCAGAGGATCGACTGCGTCCCGTCGCCGTGGTGGACGTCGAAGTCGACGAAGAGGATCCGCTCCGCGAGCCCCAGCGCCTGCAGGCGGCGCGCCGCGACGACCGCGTTGTTGAACAGGCAGAACCCCGCCGCGCGATCGTAGCCCGCGTGGTGGCCGGGCGGGCGGCAGAGCGCGAGCGCGGCGGCCGCGTGCCCGGTCGCGACGAGCTCGGCGGCGGTGATGGCGCACCCGGCCGCGGCGAGCGCGGCCGCGAAGGACGCGCCGGAGACGGCGGTGTCGGCGTCGACCCAGTCGACGCGGCCGCGGCGGGCGGCGCGCTCCGCCATGCCGCGCACGAGCGCCACGTGCTGCGGCGCGTGCGCGAGGGCGAGGTCGTCGGGCTCCGCGGGCTGCGCGCCGACCTCGACGACGGGGCCCGCGGCGAGCTCCCCGTCCGCCCGCACGGCGTCCAGGATCCCGGCCAGGCGCACGGGCGATTCGGGGTGGCCTTCGCCGGTGTCGTGCGCGGCGCAGGCGGGGTGGCTGACGAGGACGACCGGCGCCGGCATGCTCGCAAGATAATCAGATTCCGAGGTACGCCGCGCGGATCTCGGCGCTCGCCTGGAGCTCGGCGCTCGTCCCGACGAGGCGCACCCGCCCGGTCTCGATCACCGTCCCACGCTCCGCGATCTCGAGCGCCTTGTGGAGGTTCTGCTCCACGAGGAGGACGGTCATCCCGGCCCGGTGGAGGTCCGCGACGGTCTGCATCACCTGCTCCACGAGGATGGGCGCGAGCCCGAGGCTCGGCTCGTCGAGCATGAGGAGCGTGGGCTCGCTCATGAGCGCTCGCCCGATCGCGCACATCTGCTGCTCGCCGCCCGAGAGGCTCCCGGCGAGCTGCGCGTGCCGCTCCGCGAGGCGGGGGAACAGGGCGAAGACGCGCTCGAGGTTGGCCGCCGCCCTGGCGCGGATCCGGCGCCGGTACGCGCCGAGCTCGAGGTTCTCGCGGACCGTGAGCTGCCCCCACAGCTCCCGGCCCTCCGGGACGAGCGCGATGCCGAGGTCGGCGCGCTCCGCCGCCGGGACGGCGAGGAGCGATCGCCCGCGGAAGCGGATGTCGCCGCTCCGCGGCCGGAGGAGTCCGGAGATGGCCCGCAGCGTCGTGGTCTTGCCCGCGCCGTTCGAGCCGAGGAGGGTCACGATCTCCCCCTCGCGCACCTCCAGGCTGAGGCCGAAGAGCACCTGCACGTCGCCGTAGGAGACGTCGATGCCGTCGACGGCGAGGAGGGGCTGGCCGACGCTCACGGCGGCGCTCCGGTCCCCGCCCCCGCGTACCCGCGGCCCAGGTACGCCTCGATGACGCGCGGGTCCTTCGCGACCGCCGCCGGCGCGCCCTCCGCGATCTTCTTGCCGTGGTCGAGCACCACCACCCGGTCGGAGAGCGACATCACCGCGGGCATCACGTGCTCGATCATGATGACCGACACCTTCCGCTCGTCGCGGATGCGCCGGATGAGCGCCGTGAGCTTCATCGCCTCGGCGGGGTTCAGGCCGGCGACCACCTCGTCGAGCATGAGGACGCGCGGGACGGTCGCGAGCGCGCGCGCCAGCTCGAGCCGCTTGCGCCCGGCGAGCGTGAGCGTCGACGGCAGGTGGGCGGCGCGGTCGGCGAGGCCCACGAACTCGAGCACCTCCGCGGCGCGCGCCCGCGGCGAGCCGCCGGCGCGGCCGTCCGCGTGGATGGCGCCCACCGCCGCGTTCTCGGCGACCGTCAGGTTCGGGAACGGGCGCACGATCTGGTGCGTGCGCACGATGCCGAGGCGCACGAGGCGGTGCGCCGGCAGCGGCGAGACGCGGGCGCCGTCGAGGAGCACCTCGCCGGAGGTCGGGGGCAAGGAGCCCGCGATGAGGCTGAAGAGCGTGGTCTTCCCGGCGCCGTTCGGTCCGATGACGCCGAGGATCTCGCCCTCCCCGAGCGCGAGGTCGATGCCGTCGACCGCCTTCAGGCCGCCGAAGCGCTTCGAGAGCGCGTGCGTCTCGAGGAGGGCCATGGTCACGCCGGCGACGCGGTGCGCGCGGCGACGCGGCGGCGCCGCACGAGCCGCGCCACGCGCAGGCCGAGTCCGGTGAGGCCGAGCGGCTCGAACAGGATGATGAAGATGAGCAGGAGCCCGTACAGCCCGAGGTAGAGCTGCGGGTACGACGCGAGGAGGTACTGGCGCAGGAGCACGAACACCACGGCGCCGAGCATCGGCCCGAGCACCGTGCCGATCCCGCCGATGACGGACATGAGGACGAACGCGATGGAGCGGTCGAACCCGAACATGTCCGCGGGCTCGATGAAGCTGAAGTACGACGCGTAGAGACCGCCCGTGACCCCCACCACCGCGCCGGAGAGGACGAGCACGAGGTCCTGGTAGAAGGTGGCGTTCACGCCGACGTCCGCGGCCGCGTCGACGTCCGCCTTGATGGCGAGGAGCTGGAGCCCGAGCGAGGAGCGGCGGATGAGGTACGAGGCGGCGACCACGAGCGCGACGAGGCCGAGCCCCCACCAGTAGAGCCTGAGCTTCAGGTCGGGGTCGACGGGGAGCGATAGCCCGGAGGAGCCGCCGGTGAAGTCCTCCCAGTACGTGAGGATGAGGCGCGTCGCCTCGCCGAGGCCGATGGTGGCGATCGAGAAGTACGGGCCGCGCAGGCGGAGCATGGGGTGGCCGCCGAGCGCGAAGATCCCCGCGGCGACGCCGCCCGCGATCCAGGCGAGCGGCGTCGGGACGGGCGAGTCGAGCAGCACGAGCCGCCCGGCCACGAAGCCGCCCACGCCGAACATCGCCGCGTGACCGAAGCTGACCTGGCCGACGTATCCGCCGAGCCAGTTCCAGGCGAGCGCGCCCGAGATCATGAGGAACGCGAGCGTGACGAGGTTCTGGCTGTACGGGGAGAGAGCGAGCGCCCACGGCGCCGTGGCGAGCGCCGCGACCGCGAGCGCGAACCATGCCACCTCGCGCAGGCGCACGAGCGAGAGCGCGGACTCCGTCACCCGAGCACCCGATGCCCGAAGAGCCCGCCGGGCCGGAGCACCAGCACCACGACGAGCATGACGAAGCCGACCGCGGCGGTGAGGTAGGACGGCAGGACGAGGATGGCGAACACCTCGACGACCGCGAGGATGAGCGCGGCGAGACCGATCCCGAGGAAGCTCCCGAGCCCGCCCAGCACCACCACCACGAACGACTTGAGGAGCTCGCTCGATCCGTAGCTCGGGTTGAAAGAGAAGATCGTGGCGGCGAGGAGCCCGGCGAGCCCGGCGAGCGCCGTCCCGATGCCGAACGTGACGGTGTAGATGCGGCCCACGTCGATGCCCACGAGCGTGCAGCTGTCCGGGTTCTGGCCGACGGCG
>DASSQM010000242.1:0-6951 GCA_035702465.1 Anaeromyxobacter sp.
AGGACGTGCGTCGGCTCCTCCGAACCGCGTCCCTCGCGGGCGCCGTCCTCGCGGCCGCGTGCGGCTCGTTCCAGCTCGGCGGGTCGCGGTCGCCGCCCGGCGGGCAGGAGGCCGCGCTGCGGCTCTGGATCGATTCGCGCGTCCGCTGGGACGTGGGCGCGGACCGGCACCTGGACGTCGCGATCGAGAACGGCACCACGCGCAGCGTGTCGCTGGCGGAGCCCGACCCCGCCCGGGCGCGCGTCGGCGTGTTCCCCGGGCCCGACAACCTGCGCGTGTGCGGGGTCGACCCCCGCGAGGGGGTCCCGGACGCGCGGCCGCGGATCACCCTCCCGCCCGGGGGCAGCGTGACGTTCCGGGTGGATCTGGACGAGGCGTGCCGGGACGTCCCGCCTGGCGAGTACCGGATCGAGGTCGACTACCGGTCCCCTCCGGCCGACGGCGGGCCGGGCGCGTTCTCCGGCGCCTTCGCGACGCGCTACGGCGTGGTCGACGTCGTGGGCGGCCCATCCGGCGCGCAGGCCGAGCGCTCGACCTCCGAGCGCCCGCGGGCCGGCCGGGCGCCGCCGCGCCGCTCACCGATACGCTGAGTGAAGGTCGCGGGGCCGGCGCGAGGGCGCCCCGGCGATCCCCAGGTGAATTGGCGCACCCCCCTGGGGTATGCTGGCGTCCCCCGCTCCACATCGACTCGCAACTCGCAGGAGGACCGAGAACATGAGGACCCCGACCCCCGCTCTCCTCGCGGCGCTCGCCGTGACCTTCTCCGCGCGGCCCGCCGCCGCCGCGGACGACACGATCAAGATCGGAGCGCTGCTCGCCGTCACCGGCCCCGCGTCGTTCCTGGGCGCGCCCGAGGCCCGGACGCTCGAGATGCTCGTCGCCGACCTGAACGCCAAGGGCGGCGTCGCAGGCAAGAAGCTCACGCTCATCGTGAAGGACACCGGCGCGAGCCCGGAGAAGGCGATCTCGTTCGCGAAGCAGCTCATCGAGGAGGAGAAGGTGTTCGCCATCATCGGCCCGTCGACGAGCGGCGAGTCGATGGCGGTGAAGAGCCTCGCGGAGGAGTCGAAGACGCTGCTCCTCTCCTGCGCCGCCGCGCAGGCGATCGTGAACCCCGTCGCGAAGTACGTCTTCAAGACACCGCAGGACGACGCGTCCGCGGTGACGCGGATCTTCACGCAGATGAAGAAGATGGGGATCACGAAGATCGGCCTGCTGTCCTCGAACACCGGCTTCGGCAAGGGCGGCAAGGAGCAGGTCGCGAAGCTCGCGCCCCAGCACGGCATCCAGATCGCCGTCGACGAGGTCTACGACAAGGCAGCGACCGACCTCACCGCCGAGGTCACGAAGCTCAAGGCCGCGGGAGTCCAGGCGGTGGTGAACTGGTCCATCGAGCCAGCGCAGGCCATCGTCATCAAGAACGTCCGCCAGATCGGGCTCTCCATCCCGATCTTCCAGAGCCACGGCTTCGGCAACATCCAGTACGTGAAGGCCGCGGGCGCCGCGGCCGAGGGCGTCATCTTCCCGGCGGGCCGCCTCCTCGTCGCGGACCGGCTCCCGGACAAGCACCCGCAGAAGGCGCTGCTCGTCACGTACAAGAAGGAGTACGAGAAGAAGTACTCCGAGGACGTGTCGACCTTCGGCGGCCACGCCTACGACGCGATGGAGATCCTGGTCGCGGCGCTCAAGAAGGCCGGCCCCGATCGCGAGAAGGTGCGCGCCGCCATCGAGGGCCTCACGGGCCTCGTCGGCACGGCCGGCGTCTTCAACTTCAGCCCCGCCGACCACAACGGCCTCACGCCCGAGGCGTTCGAGATGCTCACGGTGAAGGACGGCAAGTTCGCGGTGCTCGCGAACTGATGCTCCGGCTCCGCAACGTCGACGCGGGCTACGGCAAGCTCGCCGTCCTCCGGCGCGTGACGCTCCACGTCGCCGCGGGCGAGATCGTGACGCTCGTCGGCGCGAACGGGGCCGGGAAGACCACGCTGCTCAAGACCGTGGCCGGCCTCGTCCGCCCGCGGGCGGGCCAGATCGCGTTCGGCGGCGAGAGCGTGGCCCGCCTTCGGCCCGAGCGGATCGTGGCCATGGGCTGCTCGCTCGTCCCCGAGGGCCGGCAGGTCTTCGCGTCCATGCCCGTGCGCGAGAACCTGCTCCTCGGGGCCCACGTGCAGCTCGCCCGCGGCAGGAAGGACGAGGTGGCCGGCGACCTGGAGCGCGTCTTCGGCCTCTTCCCCGTCCTGAGGTCGCGGGAGCGACAGCTCGCGGGCACGCTCTCGGGCGGCGAGCAGCAGATGCTCGCCATCGGCCGCGCGCTCATGGCGCGGCCGAAGCTGCTCATGCTCGACGAGCCGTCGATGGGGCTCGCGCCGCTCGTGGTGAAGGAGATCTTCGGGATCGTCTCGCGCATCCGCGGCGAGGGCACGACCGTGCTCCTCGTCGAGCAGAACGCCCGCAGCGCCCTGCGCATCGCGGATCGCGGATACGTGCTCGAGACCGGCCGCATCGTGCTCCAGGGCACGGCGGACGAGCTGCTCCAGAACCGGGACGTGCAGCGCGCGTATCTCGGGAGCGATCTGGACGCGGAGAACAAGGTCGCGCCGTAGCGCGGCGCGCCGCGGCGAGCCTCGCGAGCGGGCATCACACCCGCCGGGGTACCGTCACCCACGGTGACGTGGTCGTTTCGCACAGCGAAACGGAATCCCGTCCTCCGGACCACGGAACCGCTTCCGCAACGCGCCTCTTCGTGCGAAGGTTCGAGCCCAGACCCTACCGTCCCCGGAGGCGCAACCATGGGAATCCGAACGATCGGCGCAGCGCTCGCGTCCCTTCTGCTCGGCGTCACCCCCGCCGCTGCAGCGGTGCCGGGCGTCACCGACACCGAGGTCACCATCGGCATCACCGGGCCGCTGTCGGGCCCCGCCGCCGCGTGGGGCACCATCGCGCTCGCGTCCGAGGCGTACGCGAAGCACATCAACGATCAGGGCGGGGTGAACGGCCGCAAGCTCAAGATCGTCCTCAAGGACGACGGCTACAACCCGGGCCGCGCGGTCGCGAACTTCAACGAGATGAAGGACCAGGTGTTCGCGGTGCTCGGCACCGTCGGGACCGCCGTGCTGAACGCGAACAAGGCGGTGCCGTCCGAGGCCGGCCTCCCGCTCATCTACCCGCTCGGGAACGTCGAGGTCTTCTCCGCGCTCCCGAAGGACAAGACGCGGAACGTGTTCCAGGTGTACCCGCACTACGCGGACGAGACCGAGTTCCTCGCGCAGCAGGCGGCGAAGCTCGAGGGCGTGAAGAAGCTCGCCATCTTCGGCCAGAACGACGACTGGGGAAAGCTCGCGGTCGAGGGCGCGAAGGCGGGCGTCGCCAAGGTGCCCGGCATGCAGCTCGTGGCGAGCGTCTTCTACGAGGTCACCGATCGCGAGCTCGGCACGCAAGCGCTCAAGCTGAAGGAGTCGGGGGCGGAGGCGCTCCTGCTCTGCGCCACGCCCGCCCACGCCGCCAACATCATGAAGGAGATGGCGAAGGTCGGGTACCGCCCGAAGGTCTTCGCCTCCTTCATCCTCTACGACCGGGACACCATGTTCCGGCTCCTCGGCGACCTGTGGGAGGGCGTGTACTTCGACACCGCCATCGCCATGCGCGGCGAGCCCGCCGCCGACAAGCTGCTCGCCACGCTCGTCAAGATCGATCCCAAGTTCAAGGGTCGCGAGGGCTTCGCCGTCCAGGGCGTGGCGGACATCCTCGTGGTCGTGGAGGGGCTGAAGCGGGCCGGCCGCAACCTCACGCGCGAGAACTTCGTCAAGGCGATGGAGAGCATCAAGGACTGGGACGAGGACAAGCTCAGCGCGCCCATCACGTTCGGACCCGACCGTCGCCACGGCGGGAACTTCGTCCGCCTGATGCGCGCGGTGAAGGCCTCGGACGGCTCCATCCAGCAGGTCACGGGCTACCAGACCTTCCCGCCCAAGTACTAGCCGGCGCCGCCGAGGATGCCGCGAGACGCGCTGCTCGAGGTCCGGGATCTCACCCTCAGGTTCGGAGGGATCACGGCGCTGAGAGGCCTCGGGCTGCACATCACCGAGGGTGAGACGCTCGCGGTCATCGGGCCGAACGGGTCGGGGAAGACCTCGCTCTTCAACTGCATCACCGGCCTCTACCGGCCCACGTCCGGCGACATCGCGCTCCGGGGAGAGAGCCTGCTCGGGCTCTCCCCGGACCGCGTCACCGCGCGCGGGGTGGCGCGGACCTTCCAGAACCTGCGCCTCTTCTTCAACATGACGGTGCTCGACAACCTGATGCTCGGGCGCCACCTGCACATCCGGAAGAGCCTCGTCGCCGCCGCCCTGCGCCTGCGGCGCGAGGAGGTCCGCCACCGCGAGCGCTGCGAGGAGATCATCGAGTTCCTCGACCTCGAGGCGTGGCGCGACACGCGCGTGGGGAGCTGCGCCTACGGCGTGCAGAAGCGCGTCGAGCTCGGGCGCGCGCTCGCCACCGAGCCGAAGCTCCTGCTCCTCGACGAGCCGGTGTCCGGCCTCACCTCGGAGGAGAAGGACGAGGTGAGCTACTGGATCCACGAGGTGCGCGGTCGCTTCCACGTGACGGTGCTCCTCGTGGAGCACGACCTGCGCGTCGCGTCGCGCCTCGCGAGCCGGATGGTGGTGCTGAACAACGGCGAGCGGCTCACCGAGGGCGCGCCGGACGAGGTGCAGAAGCACCCGGGCGTGATCCGCGCCTATCTGGGGGACTCGTGAGCGGGGACGCCGCGCTCGCCGGGGGGGCCGCGCCCCTCCTCGCCGTCTCGAGCATCGAGACCCTCTACCTCGATCGCATCTACGCCCTCGCGGGCGTGTCGCTCGAGGTGCGCGAGCGCGAGATCTTCGCCGTGCTCGGCCCGAACGGCGCGGGGAAGACCACGCTCCTCAAGACGATCGCGGGGCTCCTGCGCGACCAGCCGAAGAAGGGGACCATCCGCCTCGGCGGAAAGAGCCTCGAGCGGCGGCGCCCGGAGACCGTCGCAGAGGCGGGCATCGTCTTCGTGCCCGAGGACCGCGGCCTCTTCCGCGAGCTCACCGTGGCGGAGAACCTCGAGCTCGGGCTCTGGGGTCGCCGCGACAAGCAGGTCCCTGAGGATGTGGAGCGCGTCTACGCGATGTTCCCGGTGCTCCGCGAGCGCCGCGAGCAGCAGGCCGAGACGCTGTCCGGCGGGCAGCAGCAGATGCTCGCGATCGGCCGCGCGCTCCTCCGCCGGCCGCGGCTCCTCATGCTCGACGAGCCGTCGCTCGGGCTCACGCCGGAGCTCGCGAAGATCGTCTTCGACGCCCTCGTGGACATCTGCAAGGCGGGCACGACGATCCTGCTCGTGGAGCAGAACGCGCGGCTCGCCCTCAAGGTGGCCCACCGCGCCGCGATCCTCGAGGCGGGGCGCATCGTCCTCCAGGGCACGCCGAAGGAGCTTGCCGAGAACGAGGACGTGCGCGACGTGTACCTCGGGGTCGGGACCGCAGGCGCCGTGAAGGAGTTCCGGCTCTACCGCAAGCGGAGGCGCTGGTGAGACGCCGCGAGGAGATCGCCGCGGAGCCGGCCCGCGCGGCAGGGGCGGGCGTGCGGGTGCTCCCGGACCTGCTCTTCGCGCGGGCGCAGGCCATGCCGGGAGCGCTCGCGCTGCGCTACAAGCGGCTCGGCATCTGGCGGCGCGTGACCTGGGGCGAGTACGCCGCCCGGGTGCGCAGCGTCGCGGCGGCGCTCCTCGCGTCCGGGCTGCGCCCGCGCGAGAACGTCGCGGTCCTCGGCGAGAACTGCCCGGAGTGGCTCTACTGCAGCCTCGGCACGATGACGGCGGGCGGGGCGACCTGCGGCGTCTACCCGACCTCGGCGCCGGAGCAGGTGCAGTACCTGCTCGAGCACTCCGAGGCGCGGGTGCTGTTCCTCGAGAACGAGGAGCAGCTCGAGAAGGTGCTGCCCGTCCTGCCGCGCACGCGCGTCGAGCGCGTCGTGGTCTGGGACGAGAAGGGGCTCTGGGGGTTCAAGGACCCGCGCGTCGTCTTCTTCGATCGCTTCCTCGCGGAGGGCGACGCGTGGCTCGCCGCGCACCCCGGTGCCGTCGAGGAGCGCCGCGCCGCCGTCGATCCCGCCGACACGGCGATGATCATCTACACCTCGGGCACGACCGGGCCGCCGAAGGGCGCGATGCTCTCGCACGCGAACACGCTCTTCATGGGCGAGGCGCTGCTCGACGCGAACGGGGTCACGAGCCGGGACGAGCTCGTCTCGTACCTCCCGCTCGCGCACGTGTACGAGAACCTGAGCGCGGTCATCCAGCACGCGCGCATCGGCTACGTCCTGAACTTCGTCGAGAGCCTCGACACCCTGTTCCAGAACCTCCGCGAGGTCTCGCCCACGTACTTCGCGAGCGTGCCGCGCATCTGGGAGAAGCTCGCGTCCACCATCGAGCTGCGCATGGCGGACTCGACCGTCGTGAAGCGCGCGCTCTACCGCATCGCCGTGGACGTCGGACGGCGCCAGGTGCGGGCGGCACGCGCGGGGCGGCAGCCCTCGGAGGCGCTCCGCGCCGCGCGCTTCGCGACGTACTGGCTCGTGCTCGAGCCCTTGAAGCGCCGCATCGGCTTCGACCGCACGCGGCTCGCGGTGAGCGGCGCCGCCCCGGCGTCCCCCGAGCTCTTCGAGTTCTTCCAGGCGCTCGGCATCCCGCTGCTCGAGGGCTACGGGATGACGGAGTCGTCCGGCGTCATCTCCTTCAACCGGCCGGAGCGGCCGCGCGTCGGCACCGTGGGCGAGCCGATCGCGGGGATCGAGGTGAAGCTCGGCGAGGACGGCGAGATCCTCACGCGCGGCCCGCACGTGTTCAAGGGCTACTTCAAGGACCCGGAGCAGACGGCGCGCGCGGTCGACCCGGACGGCTGGCTCCACACGGGCGACGTGGGCGAGTGG
>DASSQM010000243.1:0-7115 GCA_035702465.1 Anaeromyxobacter sp.
GATCGTTCCGCGCCACGTACTCCTCGGCCGCGCGGCCGTCGCGGACGAGTCGCGGGGCGAACCCCTCGCGCGCGAACATGAAGCCGAGCAGCTCGGCCACGTTCTGGTCGTCTTCGACGACGAGGATGGAAGGGGGCGCCATGGGCTCTTCGTTCGCCGTTCGCAGTATCCACCGGGAGTTGCCGGGGTCCAAACCCGTGCCCGGCCCGGGACGCCTCCACCCGGCGCGGTCATCCCACCGCGGCGTGAAGCGCTGCACGCGGGTTCAGCGTAAACGCGTCGTGACTGCGGACGCCACGCGGAGGGGCGCCGGCTGGCGCGGATTGCACCGTCAGAAGAATGGCGCCGGCCGCCGACGGACGGCGGGGACGATGCGCCTCAGCGGCGCCGCGCCGCGACTCGCCAGGCGAGCGCGACGAGCCCCGCGACGAGTGCCGCCTTGGCGATCCCCCGCCGGAGCCGAGCCCGGATCGGCAGCGGCGGGAGCCTGCCGCGCACGAGCCGCTCCGGGCACGCGCCGAGCGCGATCTCCTCGCGCGCGAGCTTCATCACCTCCGCGAGGTGGAGCGCGGCGCGTTCCGTGCCTTGCGCGATCTGCTCGCGGCAGGAGAACCCGTCGGCGAGGACCAGGGCGTCCTCCGGCGCCCGCCGCACCGCGGGCAGGATGCCGCGCTCGCCCGCGGCGACGGAGACGGCGTGGCGCTCGCCGCGCTCGAAGCCGAAGGAGCCCGCCATGCCGCAGCACCCGCTGTCGGGACGCTCGACCTCGATCCCCATCCGCTCGAGCACCGCGACCTCCGCGTCGAGGCTCATGACCGCGTGGTGGTGGCAGTGCCCCTGGAAGACGGCCTTCGCCCGCAGGCGCGGGAGGGGGAACGCGTCCTTCCGTTCCAGGGCGAGCTCGGACAGCATCTTGGTCGCGCGCGCGAGCCGCCGTGCGCGCGGGTCGTCGGGGAGCATGGAGAGGAGCTCGTCGCGCAGCACGGCCACGCAGGAGGGCTCGATCCCGACGACGGGCACGCCGGCGTCGACGCGCGGCGAGAGGACCTCGAGGACGTCGACGAGGTGGCGACGGGCGCGCCGGAGCATGCCGAAGTCGTAGAGCGGCCGGCCGCAGCAGACCCGGCGCGACGGGATCTCGACCGCGTACCCCGCCGCCTCGAGCGCCTCGACGGTGGCGATCGCGGTCTCCGGGTGGAAGTGGTCGCTGAAGGTGTCGACGAAGAGCAGGGCCGGCGGGCCGCCGCGGTGCACGCGAGGCCGCGCCTCGAACCAGCGGCGGAACGTGTAGGGCGCGAACCTCGGCACCTCGCGCTCCGGAGCGATCCCGCCCAGGAGCTTCGCGAGGCGGCCGATCCCCGGCGCGTGCGCCGCCGCGTTCGCGAGGCGCGGGGCGAGCGACGCGAGCCGCGCCCAGATCATGATGAGCCCCATGGAGTACGCCTGGCGCGGCCGGAGCCGGCGCGCGTAGCGGTGGGCGAGGAACTCCGCCTTGTACGTCGCCATGTCGACGTTCATGGGGCATTCGGACTTGCAGCCCTTGCACGCGAGGCAGAGGTGGAGCGCGTCCTCGACCTCCCGTTCGCGCCAGCCGCCGCGGAGCGGGTCGCCCTGCATCATCTCGAAGAGGAGGCGCGAGCGGCCGCGGGTCGAGTGCTTCTCCTCGCGCGTCACCATGTACGAGGGGCACATGACGCCCCCGCGCTCGCGGCGGCACTCGCCCACGCCCACGCAGCGCGCCGCCGCGCGCCCGAAGCTGCCGTCGTCGTCGGGGAAGCGGAACCACGTCCGCGGCCGGACCTCGCGATACCCGGGGCCGAGCCGCAGGTTCTCGTCGAGCCGGTACGGCTCCACCACCTTGCCCGGGTTCATCTTCCAGTCCGGATCCCAGATTCGCTTGAACTCCGAGAAGGCGCGCACGAGCTCGTCGCCGAACATCACGGGGAGGAGCTCCGCGCGCGACTGCCCGTCGCCGTGCTCGCCGGAGAGCGAGCCGCCGTGCGAGACCACGAGGTGCGCGGCCTCGGTGACGAACGCGCGGTACCTCGCGATCCCCTCCGCCGACGCGAGCCCGAAGTCGATGCGCGTGTGGACGCAGCCCTGGCCGAAGTGGCCGTAGAGCGCGCACGCGTAGCCGTACTTCTCGAAAAGCGCGCGCAGGTCGCGCAGGTACGGCCCGAGCCGCTCCACCGGGACGGCGGAGTCCTCCCAGCCCTCCCACGTGTCCTTCTGGCCCGGCACGCGCGCCGTCGCGCCGAGGCCGGACTCTCGCACCTTCCAGACGATGTGCTCCTCCTTCGGGTCGTCGAAGAGCTTCATCTCCGGCGCCCCGGGCCGGCCGCGGAGCGCGTCCATCATGCGGCGCGCGCTCGCGTCGGCGTCCTCGCGCGTCGCGCCGCCGAACTCCACGAGGAGCCATCCGCGCCCCTCCGGCAGGATGCGGGTGCGCTCCGGGTGGAGCTTCTTCTTCTTCATGTCCTCGACGAGCCGGTCGTCGAGGCCCTCGAGGCCGATCGGGCCGAACGGGAGGATCTCGGGGACGTGATCGCCGGCCTCGTAGACGCTCGGGTACCCGAGGACCACGAGCGCCCGCGCGGGCGGGCTCGGGACGAGCCTCACCTCGGCGCCGAGCACGATCGCGCACGTCCCCTCGGAGCCGACGAGGGCGCGGGCCACGTGGAAGCCGTTCTCCGGGAGGAGCTCGTCGAGCGCGTACCCGGAGACGCGGCGCGGGATCCTCGGGAATCGCGCGCGCACCAGCTCTCCGTACCGGTCGCGGAGCGCGCGGAGGCCCGCGTGGATCGCGCCGCGGCGCCCGCCGGCTCGCACGATCGCGTCGAGGGCGGCGTCGTCCACCGCGCCGACGCGGAGCCGCGTGCCGTCGTACAGGAGGACGTCCAGCGCGTGGACGTTGTCGGACGTGCGCCCCGCCATCACGGAGTGCACGCCGCAGGAGTTGTTGCCGATCATCCCTCCCAGCGTGCAGTGGCTGTGCGTCGAGGGGTCGGGCCCGAACGTGAGGTGGTGGCGCTCGGCCGCGTCGCGCAGGTCGTCGAGGACGAGCCCCGGCTCGACCCACGCCGTCCGCGCGTCCGCGTCGAGGCGGACGACGCGGTGGCAGTGCTTCGAGAAGTCGATCACGACCGCGACGTTGCAGCACTGGCCCGCGAGGCTCGTGCCGCCGCCGCGCGCGAGGACCGGCGCGCCGTGCCGCCGGCACGCGGCGAGGATCTCCGGGGCCTCGTCGACGCTTCGCGGGACTACAACGCCGATCGGGACCTGGCGGTAATTCGAGGCGTCCGTCGCGTAGAGCGCGCGGCTCCCGTCGTCGAAGCGGACCTCCCCCTCGATGCGGCGCGCGAGGTCGTCCGCGAGCGCGCGCGCCGCCTCGGAGGGGAACGGGCCGCGGCCGCCGCGCGGCAGCTCCTCGCGACGCAGCCAGGCGAGCGGCTCCGCCGAGGGGCCGATGCCGGGGAGGCGCACGCGTCGCTCCGCTTCGCTCCGTCCCGGGATCCTCATCTCCGCTCCTTTCGTCGGCGCGATGCCGGTCGCATCAGATCCGCAGCTCGTATCGCTCCAGCTCGGACCAGCGCGGCTCGACGCCGAGGCCGGGCCGCGAGGGGTCGGGCCGGAGGAGCCCGCGCTCGGGCTGGAGCGCGCCCTCGAAGAGCATCCGCTCGATGCGCGCGTGGTCGTGGAACCACTCGACGTGCCGCGCCCGCGCGGCGGCGCAGCAGAGGTGGGCGTGGAGCTGCGGGGCGCAGTGCGCCGAGAGCGGCACCTGGAACGCGTCGCACAACGCGGCGACGCGCAGGAACCCGGTGGGCCCGCCGCAGCGCGTGGCGTCGGCCTGCAGGACGTCCACGGCCCCCGCCTCGAGCATCCGGCGGAAGTACCAGGGCGTGAAGCCGTACTCGCCCGCCGCCACGTCCATCCCGGCGGGCGCGCGGTCGCGCCGGAGGCGGAGCCCGTCGAGGTCGTCGGACGAGACCGGCTCCTCGAGCCAGGTCACGCCGAGCGCGGCGAACGCGTCCGCGAGCGCGAGCGCCTGCTTGCGCGCGTAGGCGCCGTTCGCGTCCACGAAGAGGCCGACCCCGGGGCCGATGGCCTCGCGCGCGGCGCGGACGCGCGACGGGTCCACCGCCGCGTCGCGGCCGACCTTCATCTTGACGAAGCGGAGGCCCGCCGCCGCCCAGCCTCCGAGCTGCTCGACGAGCCGCTCGACGCCGTACGACGTGAACCCGCCGCTGCCGTACGCCGGGACGGCCTCTCGCGCGCGCCCGAGGAGGCGCGCCAGCGGGACGCCCAGGAGGCGCGCCTTGAGATCCCAGAGCGCTGCGTCGACCGCGGAAACGGCCATCGCCGCGACGCCCGGGCGGCCGAGGTTCCGCACCGCCGCCGTCACCAGGCCCCAGGCGGACTCGACGTCGAGCGCATCGAGCCCCAGGACGCGCGGGGCGAGCGCGTCGCGCACGAGCCGCGCCGCCGCGGCGTCCGCGTACGTCCAGCCGACGCCGCGCTCGCCGCCGGCCGCCGCGGTGACCACCACGATGGTCGTGCGGTCCCACTCGAGCGTCCCGTCCGACTCCGGGGCGTCGGTGGGGACCGTCGCGGCGCGCACCTCGACGCGCTCGATCTCCACCGAGCCGGATCCCGGGCGCGGCCGCGTCCTCTCGCCCTCCGCCACGCTACTCCTTCCCCGGGAGCCACGCGGCGATGAGGTCCCGGTACGCCTGGCGAATGATCGCGCCGCGGCCCGGATCGCCGCGCAGCATCGCCGACATGAGCGAGCGCGCCTGCTCCACGGTGATGTGCGGCGGGAGCGGCGGCACCTCGGGGTCCGTGATCGCCTCGACGACGCACGGCCGGTCGGAGGCGAGCGCCGCGTCCCACGCCGGGCCGATCTGCTCGGGGCGCTCGACGCGCACGCCCCTGAGCCCGATCGACTCCGCGTAGCGGGCGTACGGGAAGTCGGGGAGGTCCTGCGAGGCCACGACCTTCGGGTCGCCCGCCATCGCGCGCTGCTCCCACGTCACCATGTTGAGGTCGCGGTTGTTGAGGACGAGCACCACGAGGCGCGGGTCCTTCCACCGCCCGTAGTACTTCGCGGCGGTGATGAGCTCCTCGTTGCCGTTCATCTGCATGGCGCCGTCGCCGACGAGCGCGAACGCCACGCGGTCCGGGTACGCGAACTTCGCCGCGATCGCGTACGGGACCCCGGGTCCCATGGTGGCGAGGTTCCCGGAGAGCGAAGCGCGCATGCCGCGGCGGATCTTGAGGTCGCGCGCGAACCAGTTCGCGCTCGTCCCGGAGTCGGCGGCGAGGATCGCGCCGTCGGGCAGGCGCGAGGAGAGCTCCCAGTAGAGGAGCTGCGGGTTCACCGGGTTCGCCGGCTTCCGCGCGCGCGCCTCGAGCACCTTCCACCAGCGCGCCACCTCTCCCTCGATGCGCTCGCGCCAGCTCCGGTCCTCCTTGCGGCGGAGCAGCGGGGCGAGCGCGGCGAGCGTCTCCCGCGCGTCGCCGACGAGCGCGAGCTCCATCGGGTAGCGCAAGGAGAGCAGGCGGCCGTCGAGGTCGATCTGGACGCCGCGCGCCTGGCCCTCCTTCGGCAGGAACTCGGGGTAGGGGAAGTTCGAGCCGACCATGAGGAGCGTGTCGCAGTCGGACATGAGGTCCCAGCTCGGCTTCGTCCCGAGGAGGCCGATCGCGCCGGTCACCCACGGCAGGTCGTCCGGCAGGACGTCCTTGCCGAGGAGCGCCTTCGCGCAGCCGGCGCCGAGCCGGTCCGCGACCTCCGTCACCTCCGCCTCCGCACCGCGCGCGCCCGAGCCGACGAGCATCGCGACCTTCTTGCCGGCGTTCAGGATCTCGGCCGCCCGGCGCAGGTCCTCGTCGCGCGGCACGACCCGCGGGCGGAGCCAGCCGCGGCCGACGGAGGTGTGGACCGTCGCGTGCCTGTGCGGCGGCTGCTCGACGTCGACCTCCTGCAGGTCGTTCGGCACGATGACGCAGGTCACCGTGCGCTCGGCGAGCGCGATGCGCACCGCGCGGTCGACGAGCTGCCGCGCCTGGGCGGGCACCATCATCGTCTGCACGTACTCGTGCGCCACGTCCTTGAAGAGGTTCTGGAGATCGACCTCCTGCTGGTAGTCGCCGCCCATGGCGGTGCGCGCCGACTGGCCCACGATGGCGACCACGGGCTGGTGGTCCATCTTCGCGTCGTACAGGCCGTTCAGCAGGTGGATGGCGCCCGGCCCGGAGGTCGCGAGGCACACGCCGACCTCGCCCGTGAACTTCGCGTGCGCGCACGCCATGAACGCCGCCATCTCCTCGTGGCGCACCTGCACGAACTCGAGCTCGGAGACGCGCGGGAGCGCGCCGACGATGCCGTTGATGCCGTCGCCGGGGTAACCGTAGATGCGGCGCACGTTCCAGCGCGCGAGGCGCTCCAGGATGAACTGTCCCACCGTCTTCGCCATCGATGCTCCCTCCCGGCGCGCGGGAGCGCGCGCCTCGCGTCCGCCGCTCAGTCGGGACCGGCGAACGCCATCGTGCTGAGCAGCGCTGACTCCGCCTGCCGCGCGTCGAGGCGCGTGTGCTGCACCACGATCGGCACGTCGGACTCGATCACGCTCGCGTAGTCCGTCGCGGCGGGGATCGGCTCCGGGTCGCGCAGGTCGTTGAACCTCAAGTGAAGCGTGCGACGCGCGGGGACCGTCACGCGGTAGGGCCCGGCGGGCTCGCGGTCCGCGAAGAAGATCGTGATGGCCACGTGGGCGTCGCGATCGCCGGCGTTGAGCAGGCACGCCGCCTCGTGGCTCTCCAGCGCCCGCCCCCCCGCGCCCCGGCTGTACGCCGGCAGCCAGCCCTCCGGGATGGCCCAGCGCTTCCGTCCGATCGGCTCACCCATGGCGCGGCCCCGCCCTGCGGGCATCGAGAGAACCTAGGGTCGCGTGGCCGGGCGCGTCAGCGGCGTCGCGGCGGAGGAGGGCCGGGGCGCCGGGCCGCCGCCGGGTCGGCGACGGCGTGAGCTCCGCGGCGGCGGCGATCGCGAGGGCGCCCGCCGCTCCGGCCAAGGGCCCGGGCGCGCGGGCCACGTCATCCCTCCGCCACCG
>DASSQM010000244.1:0-3537 GCA_035702465.1 Anaeromyxobacter sp.
GGGGTCGGGGTCGGGCTCGGGGTCGCGGTCCACGTCGTCCTCGTCCTTCGCGTTCGCGCTCTGCGGGGCATGGGACGTCCTTCACACCTGCGTGTTGACCGCCTGCTTCACGCCCTGCGCCGCGCCCTCCACCGCCTTCGAGGCGATCTCGAGCGTCTGCGTGTAGCGGTAGGCGTCCGCCTGGAGCGCGAGGAGCTCCTGGGCGGTGAACGTCTGGCCGCGGCGCGCGGCGGCGAGGGCGCCGTCGAGGCGCTCTCGCGCGCGCTCCACCGCCTCCAGCGCGGCGCGGGCGGTCTGCCCCGGCGACACGGGGGCGCCGCCGGCGGCTCCTGTCAGATGGGCTCCGCCGCGGGCGCGCAGCGCATCGCCGAAGCTCGCGGCCGGAGCGCGCGGCGAGGGCGCGGCCGCCGCGCGCAGCGCAGCGGTCGCCGGGGCAATGGGCATGGCGACGCTCTCAGTGGATGTTGTTGATCGCGGACTTCGCGCTGTCGTGCTTCACCTTCATGACGTTGCTCAAGGCCTGGAACTCGCGGCTCTCGCGCTGCATGTTCTCCTGGAGCTGCAGGTACTGGAGGTTGAACGTCTGCGCCTCCTGCTGGAGCGCGCGCGTCGCCTCGAGCACGTCGCCCTCGCCCGCGCTGCCTGGCGCGCCGGTGGAGGCCGGCGCCGCTGCGCCGATCCCGCCCGCCGCTGCCGCGCGGACCGCCGCCGTCCCGGGATCCGGCCCGAAGGTCGCCCGGCCCCGCACCGACGCCGAGGCGGAGCGGACCGCGGCCGACAGGACCGTGCCGCCCGGGACGTAGGGGGCCGCGAGCTCCACCGTGGACGCGACGCCGCGCGCGACGCCCGCGGCCGCGGCCTTGAGCGCGGCGCCGAAGCGGCCGGGCTCCGTCTTCTTCTCCGTCGTGGGCGCGACGTGGATCGACTCGATGGGGTTCATGAGGGCCTCCTCTGCACCGCGCAGAGCAACCGCCGTGCCGGGGAGCGACGCGCGTGGATCCGCGTGGATCCGCGCAGCGGCGTTCCCGCGTCGCGGGTGCCGAGACCGCGCATCGTCCGGCCCGGCCGGCGCGCGGCCCCCGCGCGCGCCGGATTACTCTGGGTCGGGTTCCGCGCGCCGCGGATTACTCTGGGTGGGGCTTGGCGTCACGGCCGCGGCTCGACCACGCCGACCCGGTTCACCCCGCTGCACGCGATGAAGAGCCGCCCGTCCTTGGTCGCGGCCATGTTGCGCACGACGCCGCCGCCGGACGGGATCGGCGCCCCCGCGAACGCGCGCGTGCGCGGGTCGAAGCGGACGATGGTGTTCGGCCCGACGCCGGACTCGCTGTACCAGACCATCCCGTCCGGCGTGACCGCGATCCCGTATGGCCGCGAGCCGGACCCGCCCGGCGACCGCCACTCGTCGACCTTCCCCGTCGCCGGGTCGAGCCGCCCGAGGTAGCCGCGCGCGTAGTCCGAGTACCAGAGCATGCCGTCGGGCGCGAGCGCGAGGCGCCGCGGGTGCGCGCCGGCGGGCAGCGAATACTCGCGGATGGCGAGCGTCGCCGGGTCGATGCGCGCGAGCTTGTTCGTCCCGAACTCGCAGAAGAACGGGACCCCCTTCGCGTCGATGACGAGGCCATAGGGCAAGGCGTTCGGCGTCGGTACGGAAACCACGTCGACCTTCCCGGTGGCCGGATCGAGCCGCCCCACCGCGTTGCCGCGCTGGACCGTGAACCAGAGGACGCCGCGCGCGTCGAGCGCCGGCGTGTGCGGGTCCTCGGCGCGCGGATCCGAGAGCTTGTACTCCGTCACCTTCCCCGTCCTCGGGTCGAGCTTCCCGACGAGGCCGGCGTAGTTCCCCGTGTACCAGACGTTCCCGTCGCGATCGGCGACGAGGCCGTGCGGCCCGGAGTCCTTCGTCGGGAGCGGGTACTCGCGGAAGCGCCCCGTCGCCGGGTCGACGCTCCCGATCCGGTTCGCCGCCTGGGCCGTGTACCAGAGGAGGCCGTCGGGACCGATCGCGGGATCGTGGGGCCGCGAGTCCGGCGACGGGAGCGTCCACTCCCGGATCTCGACCTTCAGCTCGGCGACGGGCGGCTCCGCGGCGGCGGCGTGGATCGCGGCGAGGAGCGGGAGCGCGGCGGCGAGGGCCATGGGGCGGAACATGACGTACACCCTGCTCGCCGGGTCGCCCCCGCGCAACGCGGCGCCTGCGGAGACCCCGCGCCGGCTCGGCCAGGCACCCTTCGCGACCCGGCGAGCGGAGCCGGGCGCGGCTATCCACGGCGGGCGATGAACCCGAAGCGGCTCGCCGTCCTCGCCGCCGTCGCCGCGGCGCTCGCGCCCGCCGCGGCAGGCCGCGCCGACGAGCCCGCGGACCTTCGGACCGACGCCTGGCGCGCGGCCGGGATCACAACCGGTGCGCTCCTCGCGGACGGCCTCCTCGCGTGCGTCCGCACGCCGGAGTGCCGCATCTGCGTCCCGTCCGACCTCGACGAGGACGCGCGCGAGCGCCTGCGCTGGATGGGCCCGGCCTCGGCGCAGCGGCTCTCCGACGCGCTCGCGAATGGCGCGATCCCGCTCCTCCCCGCGGTCGACGCCCTCCGCTCGACCCGCTCGCTCGAGGGCGCCGGGCGCGACGTGCTCGTCGTGGCGGAGGCGGCGTCGCTCGCGGGGCTCGCGACCGAGGCCGCGAAGGACGGGTTCGCGCGGCGCCGCCCCGGCCTCCCGGCCAACGGCCCGGCGAGCTCGGCGGCGAACCACAGCCTGTGGTCCGGCCACACCTCTTTCGCGTTCTCGGTGGCGGTCTCGCAGGCGACGGAGGACACGCTCCGCGGCGACGCGGCGGCCCCGCTCGCCTGGGCGATCGGGCTCGCGCTCGCGACGTCCGTGGGGTACCTGCGAATCGCGGGGGACGCGCACTGGCTCACGGACGTCCTCGCCGGCGCGGCCGTCGGAAGCGCGCTCGGCGTCGCGATCCCGCTCGCGGAGCGGCGCCTCGCCGGCAGCGTCGCGCTCGTGCCCGGCGGGATCGCGGTCCGGTTCTGAACGCCCGCGCCGCGCCCCCGCGGCGTCCGTGCTAGCGTTCCCCCGTGCCGAAGGAGTACCTCCGCAGCCTCTCGGATCGCATCGTCCAGGCGCAGAAGCCCATCCGCGTGCTGCGGGCCATCAACTGGGACCCGCACGTCCACGAGCGCTTCTTCAAGGCCGGCGCGAAGGAGCTGCCCAAGCCCGAGTACGCGCCGCTCGGCTTCGCCCCGAAGGAGAAGGTGAAGGAGCTGCGGGCGATCCGGCGGACCATCAAGGGCCGGAACCCCGTCGAGGATCTGCTCCGCCGCCGCTGCGACGAGTTCGTCGCGATCGCGGACATGCTCGCCGCGCGCGGCACCCGCCGCTTCTACGACATCTCCCGCAAGGTCTACGGCGATCCGCGCGACCGCTTCCCCGACCACCACGTGGACAACCTCGCCATCGCGCGGCTCTGGGCGGCCCGGCCCCGCGCACGGAACGAGGAGGCGACGCTCACCGCCGAGCAAGCCGCCGACGAGCTCC
>DASSQM010000245.1:0-7941 GCA_035702465.1 Anaeromyxobacter sp.
AGGCGCTACGCGCTCGCCCAGCCGCCCGCGGCGGCGTGGACGCCGAAGAAGGGGGCCGCGTCGGTGAGCGCTTCCGTCCCTCTCCCCGGCGACGGCCCGCGCGCCGGCGCGGTGCGCGCGATGTTCGACCGCATCGCCCCGTCCTACGATCTCCTCAACCGCGTGATGACGCTGCGCGTGGACCAGGCGTGGCGGCGGAAGCTCCTCTCGGTCCTCGCCCCGACCGACGGCGAGTCGCTCCTCGATCTCTGCGCCGGGACCATGGACGTGGCGCGGCTCGCGAAGGCGCGCGCGCCGGGGCTCTCCGTCGTCGGCGCGGACTTCTCGTTCCAGATGCTCGCCCGCGGCGTCGCGAAGACGCGGCTGCCGGCCGCGCAGGCGGACGCGCTCGCGCTGCCGTTCCGCCCGGCGTCGTTCGACCTCGCCACCGTGACGTTCGGGATGCGCAACCTCGACGACTGGCGCTCCGGCCTCGCGGAGCTCGCCCGCGTGCTGCGCCCGGGCGGCCGGCTCGGCGTCCTCGAGTTCTTCCGGCCGGAGTCGGCCGGCTCCCGCCTCGTACACCGCGCGTACGACCGGCTCGCCCTGCCGGTGCTCGGGCGGATCCTCTCGCCCGATCCGGCGGCCTACCGCTACCTCGTCGAGTCCATGGAGCGGTTCGCGGCGCGGCCGGAGTTCGAGGAGGGCGCGCGCGCGGCGGGCTTCCGCGACGTCCGCGGCGCGACGCTCTTCCCCGGCGTGTGCGGCCTCGTCGCCGCGGTGCGCGCGTGATGGCGACGCCCGGCGCCAGGAAGCTCGTCGTCGCGGTGTCCGGCGCCTCCGGCGCGCCGTACGCGAAGCGGCTGCTCGACTTCCTCGCGGCCGAGGGGAAGCGCCACGGCGTCGCCGCCGACCTCGTCTTCACGCAGACCGGCAAGCAGGTCTGGAGGCAGGAGATCGGCGCCGAGCCACGCTACCCCTTCCAGACCTGGAAGAACCAGGACTTCACCGCGCCGTTCGCGTCCGGCTCCGCGCTCTACGACGGCATGGTGGTCGTGCCGTGCTCGGCGGGCGCGCTCGCGCGCATCGCGTACGGCATCTCGGTCGACCTCGTGGGCCGCGCCGCCGACGTGATGCTGAAGGAGCGCAAGAAGCTCCTGCTCGTGCTGCGCGAGACGCCGATCTCGCTCGTGCACGCGCGCGCCATCACGCAGGTCGTGGAGGCAGGCGCGCTCGTGATGCCCGCGTCGCCGTCCTTCTACTCGGGGCCGAGGACGATCGAGGAGCTCGTCGACACCGTCGTCGCGCGCATCCTGGATCGCCTCGGGTTGCCGAACGAGCTCATGAAGCGGTGGGACGGCATGCGCCCCAGCGCGGCCGAACCCACGGAGGACCCGTAGATGCCCCTCTCCCCCCTCGCGAACCGCGCGCTCGAGCGCGACGGCCTCGGCCCCATCCGCGACAAGGTGCTCGCCGGAGAGCGCCTCTCCGACGCCGAGGCGGTGCGCCTCCTCGAGACCGCGGACCTCGCCGCCGTCGGCGCGCTCGCGAACCACGTCCGAGAGAAGCGCCACGGCGACCTCACCTTCTACAACCGCAACGTCCACCTGAACCCGACGAACGTGTGCGTGGCGAACTGCAAGTTCTGCTCGTTCGCGCGCCCCGACGACAAGCACGCCTCCGAGGGCTACACGATGTCGCTCGACGAGGCGGTGGGGAAGGTGGTCTCGAAGCGGCCGCTCGGCATCACGGAGGTGCACATCGTCTCCGGGCTCCACCCGGACCTGCCGTTCGAGTACTACACGGAGCTCCTCTCCCGCATCCGGAAGGCCTGGCCCGAGCTCTACATCAAGGCGTTCACCGCCATCGAGATCCACTTCTTCGCCGAGAAGTTCGGGAAGAGCTACGAGCAGGTGCTCCGGGAGCTGCGCGCGGCCGGCATGGACACCATGCCCGGCGGCGGCGCGGAGATCTTCCACCCGCGCGTGCGCCGGAAGATCTGCGACGAGAAGGCCACCGCCGACCAGTGGATCGAGATCCACCGCACCGCGCACCGGCTCGGGATGAAGACGAACTCGACCATGCTCTACGGCCACATCGAGCGGCTCGAGGAGCGCGTCGATCACATGCGCAGGCTGCGCGAGCTGCAGGACGAGACCGGCGGCTTCCAGGTCTTCATCCCGCTCGCCTTCCACCCCGAGCACAACATGATCGGGAAGGCGTTCCCCAAGCCGACGGGCTACGACGCGCTCCGCACGCTCGCGGTGGCCCGCCTCTACCTCGACAACTTCGACCACGTGAAGGCGTACTGGGTGTCGCTCGGCGAGCGGCTCGCCCAGACCTCGCTCGCGTTCGGCGTGGACGACGTCGACGGGACGGTGCTCGAGGAGCGCATCTACCACATGGCGGGTGCGTCCACGCCGCAGGCCCTCTCCGAGAAGACGCTGCACGAGCTCATCCGCGCGGCCGGCCGGATCCCCGCCGAGCGCGACTCGCTCTACCACGTGCTCAAGGTGCACGACGGCCGGCCGCAGGCCGCCGCCGAAAGCCGGGTGTCCGCATGACCGCCAGGCTCAAGGCCGCCGCGGTCTCCTTCCTGAACGCCCGCCCGCTGTGGGCCGGGCTCGAGCGCTCCGAGCGCATCGAGCTCGTCCTCGCCGAGCCGTCGCGATGCGCGCAGCTCCTCGAGGCGGGCGAGGTGGACATGGCGCTCGTCTCCGTCGGCGCCCTCCCGGGAGTCGACTGCGAGATCGTCCCGGGAATCGCCATCGGGGCGGACGGCCCCGTCCAGACCGTCGTCCTCGCCGGCGAGCAGTCGCCCGCCATCTGGGACGAGGTCTTCCTCGACACCGCCTCGCGCACCTCGCACGTGCTCACGAAGCTCGTGCTCGACGACATGGGCGTGCACCCGAAGTTCACGCTCCTCCCCGCGGAGGACGGGCTCGCCCGCGCGAAAGGCACGAAGGGCGCGCTCGTCATCGGCGACCGCGGCTTCGGCGTGCGCGCGAACCACGTCATCGATCTCGGGCGCGAGTGGACCCGCATGACCGGGCTCCCCATGATCTTCGCGCTCTGGGCGGCCCGGCCCGGCCGCGTCACGCCCGAGGACGTGCAGGAGCTGACGCGCGCCGCGCAGCACGGGCTCGGCATCCGCACCGAGCTCGCGCAGGCGTTCGCGCGCGAGAAGGGCGGCGACGCCGAGAAGTACCGGCGCTACCTCACGCAGCGCATCCGCTACGGGCTCGGCCCGTACGAGCTCCAGGGCCTCGAGGCGTTCCTCGAGCGCGCGGCCGCGAAGGGCTTCCTGCCGCCGATGAAGCTCCGCTTCGTGGACGACGTGGTGAAGTCCCACCGCACGCGCCGGCGCGTCTCGCTCGACACCGCGCTGCAGAAGGGCGCGGAGGGCGAGCGGCTCGACGCGGACGAGGCGGAGCTGCTCGACGAGAAGGCGCCGCTCCTCGAGCTCGGCCTCGCCGCCGACCTGCGCCGCCGGGCCCTGCACCCCGAGGGCGTCGTCACGTACATCGTCTCGCGGAACGTGAACTACACGAACGTCTGCACCACCGCGTGCCACTTCTGCGCGTTCTACCGGCCGCGCGGCCACGCCGAGGCCTACGTGCTCGGGCGCGAGGAGCTCACGCAGAAGATCGACGAGACCGTGGCGCTCGGCGGCATCGAGGTCCTCCTGCAGGGCGGCCTGCACCCCGACCTCGGCATCGAGTGGTACGAGGACCTGTTCCGCTGGATGAAGTCGAGGTGGCCGCAGGTGAACCTGCACGCGCTCTCGCCGGAGGAGATCTGGCACATCGCGCGGACGAGCCAGCTCGAGCTCGGGGCCACCATCGACCGGCTCGTCGCCGCCGGGCTCGACTCGATCCCGGGCGGCGGCGCGGAGGTGCTCGACGACGAGGTGCGCCGCCGCATCGCGCCGCTCAAGTGCTCGACCGACGAGTGGCTCGAGGTCATGCGGGCCGCCCATCGCAAGGGCCTCAAGAGCACCGCCACGCTCATGTTCGGGGTCGGCGAGGAGCCGCGCCACCGCGTGGCGCACCTCACGCGCCTGCGCGAGCTGCAGGACGAGACGCGGGGCTTCACCGCGTTCATCTGCTGGCCGTTCCAATCCGCGCACACCCGGCTCGAGGCCTCCGACACGAGCGCACACGCCTACCTGCGCACGAACGCGCTCTCGCGCCTCGTGCTCGACAACGTCCCGAACCTCCAGGCATCGTGGGTGACCATGGGCGGCGGCGTCGCCCAGGCGTCGCTCCACATGGGCTCGAACGACTTCGGCTCCGTGATGATCGAGGAGAACGTGGTCTCCGCGGCGGGCACGACCTTCCAGATGGACTCGGAGGAGGTCGAGCGGCACATCCGCGACGCCGGCTTCCGGGCCGCGCGCAGGAACATGAGGTACCAGCTCGTGGGGGGCGCAGCCGCGTGACCCTGCGCGTGGTCAGCGCGCCATGGGTGCTGACCGGTCGTCCGGGGGGAGCGATCCGCGACGGCGCCGTCGCGCTCGACGGCGACGTCGTGGTCGACGTCGGGCCGCGCGAGGAGGTCGAGGCGCGCCGCGGCCGCTCGGAGCGGCGGGACGGGATCCTGCTGCCGGCGCTCGTGAACGCGCACCTGCACCTCGAGCTGTCCTTCATGGCGGGCGCGGTGGCGGGCGGCGACGGCCTGCCGGCCTGGATCGAGCTCTTCATCTCGGCGCGCGCGCGGGCCCGCACGCGGGATCCGGCCCCCGCCATGGTGATGGGCGCCGAGGACCTCGTCCGGTTCGGCGTGGCCGCGGTCGGGGACATCTCGAACACGCTCTCTTCGATCGAGCCGCTCGCCCACGCCGGCATGGCCGGCACGATCTTCCACGAGGTCTTCGGGCCGACGCCGCGCCGGTTCGCGGAGGCGCTCGACGCCGCGAAGGTGATGCGCTCGCTCGCGCCGGAGCCGCCTCCCGGGCTGCGCGTCGTGACGAGCCCGCACGCGATCTACTCGACGCCCTACCCCAACGTCGTCGAGCTGCTCCGGGCCGGGCCCGGGTCGATCCACCTCGCGGAGGACCCGGCCGAGCGGTGCTTCGTGTCGACCGGCACCGGCGGGTTCGGGCACCTCGTCTCGCGCATGGGCGGGCGCGCCCGCGACCTCGTGCCGAAGGGCCGCTCGGCGGTGGCGGTGGTCGCGCCGCACCTCCGGCCGCACCACCTCGCCGTCCACTGCGTCGATCTCGACGAGGACGACCTCGCGCTGCTCCGCGCCTCCGGCGCGACGGTGGTCCTCTGCCCGCGCTCGAACGGCTTCATCGCCGGCCGGCTCCCCCGGATCGATCTCCTCCTCGACGCCGGGATCCCGCTCGCCGTCGGGACGGACTCGCTCGCGTCGTCGCCGTCGCTCGCCCCGCTCGCCGAGCTCGCCACGCTCCGCAGCGCCTTCCCGGCGATCCCCGCGTCGCGCCTCCTCCCGCTCGCCTGGAACGGGCCCGCGGTGGCGGCGCCGCACGTGGGGGCGCTCGCGCCCGGCCTCTCGCCCGGCGTGCTCGCGACGCCGGCGCGAGGCGTGCGCGTCGAGGATCCCTTCGAGGCCGTGGTCGCCTTCGGCGCCGAGGAGCGCCCGTTCGAGTGGCTCGCGCGCCAGCGCGCGCCGGGCGCCGGGGCGGCGCCGGCCACGCCCGGCGCGCCGCCCGCCGCGCGCCCGGTGGAGGTCCCCTCGTGACCCACGGGATCGCGGCGCTCGCGCGCATGGTGAAGCTGTCCCACTCGCTCTTCGCGCTGCCGTTCGCCGCGGCGGCGGTGGCGCTCGTCGCCCGCGACGCGACGCTCGACGCCTCGCGCCTCGTCCTCGTCGCCGTGGCGGTGGTCGCCGCGCGCACGGCGGCGATGTCGATGAACCGCATCGCGGACCGGTGGTACGACGCCCGGAACCCGCGCACCGCGAGGCGCGAGCTCGTCACCGGCGAGGTGTCGATGCGCGCCGCCTGGGGGCTCCTCGCCGGCAGCGCCGCCGTCTTCGTCGTGTCTGCTGCGCTCATCTCCGAGCTCACGGGCTGGCTCTCCCTGCCCGTCCTCGGCGTGCTCCTCGGCTACTCGTACGCGAAGCGCTTCACGTGGACCTGTCACCTGTGGCTGGGCGTGGCGCAGGCGCTCGCGCCGATCGGCGTGGCCGTCGCGCTGACCGGGACCGCCCCGCTCGCGTCGGTGGCGCTCGGCGTGGGCGTCGGCGCCTGGATCGCCGGCTTCGACGTGTTCTACGCGCTGCAGGACCTCGACTTCGACCGCGGCGCCGGCCTCCGCTCGATCCCGGCGCGGTTCGGGGTCGAGGATTCCATCGCCTGGGCGCGCCTGCTGCACGTGCTCGCCATCGGCGGCGTCGCCATCGCGGGCGCGCTGGGCGGCCGCGGCATCGGCTGGGCGATCGGGACCGTCGTCCTCGCCGCGGTCCTCGCGGGGGAGCACCTCTACGTCGCGCCGCGCGGCAAGCTGCGGCCGGAGCGGATCAACGTCGCCTTCTTCAACTACAACGCGTTCGCGTCGGTCGCGTTCGCGCTCTTCGCGCTCGCCGACCTGGCGCTCTCCTAGAGGACCCGACGATGCCCGACGCCGCCGCACGCGCCACCCCGACCTCCGCGCCCTCCTACGCGCTCGCGCGCGTGGACCTCGCCGTCGCCGACGCGGTCGGCTCGCTCATGGAGCTCTGGGGCTTCCGCCGCCAGCTCGGGCGCATCTGGGCGGTGCTGTTCCTCTCCGACCACGCGCTCGCGGCGCCCGACCTGTGCGAGCGGCTCCGCATCTCGACGGGGCTCCTCTCCATGAGCCTCGCAGAGCTGCGCCACTGGGGGGTCGTCCGCTCGGTGGTCGTGCCCGGCGATCGCAAGGAGCACTTCGAGGCGGAGACGAACGTCTGGCGGCTCGTAGCGCGGGTGCTGCGCGAGCGCGAGAAGCGCGCCGTCGAGGAGGCCCTCGCCACGTTCGAGCGCGCGCTCGCGGACGTGCGCGCCGCCCTCGCCGACGTCGATCCCGCCGTGAAGGCCGGCGCGCGCTTCCGCGCGAAGCGCCTCGAGGTCCTCGCCGACCTCTCCCGGGCGGCGCTGAACGTGCTCCGGCTGCTCGTCGACTCGGCGCGCGCCGACGTCGGGCCCCTGAAGGCGCTCTCGGAGGCCCTCGGGCGCCGCGCGTAGCGCATGGCCGGGAGCCTTGCCGGGAACCGCCCCGGACGGTAAGAAATCGCCCCCATGCTGTCCCCCGAGGTCCTGAAGAAGCTCGACGCGATCGAGCAGCGCTACGAGGAGCTGACCCGGCAGCTCTCGGATCCCGCGGTCGCGTCCTCCGGCGAGCGCTTCCGCAAGGTCTCGAAGGAGCGCGCCTCGGCGGAGGCGACCGTGAACGCGCTCCGCGCCTACCGCAAGCTCCTCCAGGACGTCGCGGACAACGAGGCGCTCCTCGCGGACAAGGAACCCGAGCTGCGCGAGATGGCGAAGGAGGAGCTCGCGCAGCTCCGGCCACGCCTGGAGCCGGCGGAGGAGCAGCTCAAGCTCCTGCTCGTCCCGAAGGACCCGAACGACGAGAAGGACGTCATCCTCGAGGTCCGCGCCGGGGCGGGCGGCGACGAGGCGGGGCTGTTCGCGGCGGAGCTCCTGCGCGCCTACCTGCGCTTCGCCGAGCGGCGCGGCTGGAAGGTGGAGATCGCGGACAGCTCGCCGGGCGCCCTCGGCGGCGTCAAGGACGCGACCGTCAACATCTCCGGCGACGCGGTCTACTCCTGGATGAAGTACGAGTCCGGCGTCCACCGCGTGCAGCGCGTCCCCGCCACCGAGGCGCAGGGGCGCATCCACACCTCGACCGTCACGGTGGCGGTGATGCCCGAGGCCGAGGACATCGACGTCCAGGTGAACCAGGCGGACGTGGAGATGGACGTGTTCCGCTCCACCGGCTCCGGCGGCCAGAGCGTCAACACCACCGACTCCGCGGTCCG
>DASSQM010000246.1:0-4706 GCA_035702465.1 Anaeromyxobacter sp.
TCACGGCAGTGGTGGTTTCGTCGAGGGCGCCTTCACCCCGGCTACAGTGGCGGGACCGCGCCGGACTTGGACCGGCTTCCCTGTTCCTCCGAGCCGCAGAGGGGAGTAGCGGAGCCGCGGCCGGCCTGTCAAGCGGCGAGGCGGGCCGCGGCGTGGATCACCTCTTCGCGACGGGCGTGGCGGGGGCGGGCGCCGCCGGCGCGGGGGCGACGACGAGGCTCGCCTTCACCTTCGCGAGCCAGGCCGGCCCGAGCCCCTTCACCGCGAGCACGTCCTCCACGCGCCGGAACGGCTGCTTCTGCCGGAGCGCGACGATGGCCTGCGCCTTCTTCTCGCCCAGGCCGGGCAGCCGCATCAGCTCCGACACGGTGGCGCGGTTCAGGTCGAGGCGCTCGCCTGGCGCGAGCCCCTTCTTCGCGGCGAGGGCGGGCGACGCGGCGAGGAGCGAAGCGGCGACCGCGACGGCCTTCTGGACGGCGCTCACGGCCGCACCTCCACCGTCTCCATGCCGCCGTTCCGGCGCGGTCCGGGCAGCGGCGTCCGGTCGTCCTCGCGGATCTGGAGCTTGTTCGTGCCGAGGGGGAGGGCATCCAGGATCAGGTTGATGCTGCCGTCGCGGTTGGTGAAGCCGATTCCGATCTTCACCCAGCGCGTATGGACCTTCGTGTCGTCGTCGCGATCCGGGCGGTCGACGATGGCGAGGACCATGAGCCGCTTCGGGCCCGTTCCGTTCGTGTCGTTCATCTCTCGTCTCCGTGTGACGGCGCGCGACGCGCGCGCCGGGGAGGCCGAGAGCAGGGGCCGTGCCGAGCGCAACCCCGCGGGATCGCTGGGGTGCGGACCGGAACGGTGGTTCAGGTACGGACCGGCGGCCGCGGCGCGGACGGCGGGGGCCGCGGCGCGCCCGCGCGAGCGGCACCTCGCGATCAGTTGACCGTGCCGCCCTGCGGGAACCCCGGCGCGTCGCCGAGATCGATCGTCCCGAAGCGCGCCTCGTGCTTCGAGATGTTGTCCTGGATGGCGGCGAGGAGGCGCTTCATGTGCTTCGGGGTCGTGATCGCGCGCGCGCGGACCACCGCCTTCGCCGCCTGGGGCTGTATGTAGATGAGGTCGAGTGTGAACTCGGTCTCGCTGTGGTTCACGAGCGCCATGTTCACGAACACGCCGTTGGCGGTGGTCGGATCGATCTCGATCTGGAGCTGGATCGACTGGGGAGTCGCGGGCTTCTCGCTCATGCGCACAGCTTGGCAGGAATTCGCCGCGGCGGGTACCGGCCCGTGAAGGCAGGCGCCGTCCACGGCGGCCCGCGCTTAGCTCGTGCGGTCGGGTCGAGCCTTGTCCGCCTCGAGAGCCACGCCCTTGCCGCGCCATCCCCGGAACGCGCCCGGAGCCCGCGCGGGAGAACGCTCCGGAGGAGCGCGCTTCCGCGATCCCGAGCGGCTCCTCGGGATCGTCGCCCACGACCTGCGCACGCCCCTCGCCGCGATCCGCATGTCCGCCGCGCTGCTGGTCCGCGACGGCGGGCTCACCCCGGAGCAGGCGCGCACGGTCGCGCGCATGAACGCGTCCGCCGCGCGCATGGCGCGCATCGTCCGCGACGTGCTCGACTTCACGCGCGTGCGGCAGGAGGGCCGCCTCCCCATGTCGCTGCGCGCGGTCGACCTCGGCCGGCTCGCCCGCCGCGCGGTCGCGGAGATCTCCGCGGCGCATCCGGACCGGGACGTCCACCTCGACGCGCCGGCGAGCGCCCCGGTGCTCGGAGATCCCGACCGCCTGCTGCAGGTCCTCGGCAACCTGCTCGCGAACGCGGTCCAGCACGGGCCGCCGGAAGCGCCCGTGCGCGTCTCCGTCCGCGCGGAGGCCGCGCAGGTGGCGCTCGAGGTGCACAACGAGGGGCCGCCGGTGCCGCCCGACGTCCGCAGCGAGCTCTTCGAGCCGTTCCGCCGCGGCCAGGCCGGCGGCGAGGACGGGAGCCTCGGGCTCGGCCTCTTCATCGTGCGAGAGATCGTGCGCGCGCACGGGGGCGCCGTCGAGGTGCGCTCCGCGAGCCGAGAGGGGACTACGTTCACGGTCCGTCTCTCCCCCGCCTGCGCCCGGCGGCGCGCCGGCCCCTCGGGGGCCTCCTCCCCGGACCTTGAAAGCGGGCCCGCGGAAGGGTAACCGTGGGTCACCTTGGCACGCCGCGGCGGGATCGAGCACGGGAAGGAGTTCGAGCTCGACGGGGGCCCGGACGCCGTGCTCCTCCTGCACGGCCTCACAGGCTCGACGTTCGAGCTCGCGCCCGTCGCGGCGCGGCTCGCCGACGCCGGCATGCGCTGCCTCGCGCCCGTGATGGCCGGCCACGGCGGCACCGCCGCCGAGCTGGCGCGGGCGCCGTGGCAGGAGTGGGTCGCGAAGGCTCGCCGGGACCTCGCGCGCCTCGAGGGCGCGCGCCGCACCTTCCTCGTGGGCTGCTCGATGGGCGCGCTCGTGGGATGCGTCCTCGCCCGCGAGCGGCCGGACCGGGTGGACGGGCTCGCGCTCCTCGCGCCCGCGCTGGAGCTGAACGCCGCGGGCCGGCTCGGCGCGCTCCTCGGCCGGGCGCCGTTCCTGCGCCGCATCGTGCTCCGCAAGCGCGCCGGCTCCGACGTGAACGACCTCGAGATGCGCCGGCGGAACCCGTGCCTCGACGCGGTGCCGCTCTCGGCGGTCGGCGAGCTCTCGAGGCTCGAGGCTCACGTGGACCGGCTCCTGCCGTCGATCGCGGCGCCCGCGATCGTGGTCATGGGCCGCGAGGACCACACCGTGACCGTGGCGGGCGCGCGGCGGCTCGCCCGCCGCATCGGCAGCGGCCCCGCCGCCTTCGTGCTACTCGAGCGCAGCGCGCACCTCGTCGGCATCGACGTGGAGCGCGATCGCTGCGCGGAGGCCGTCGCCGGTTTCGTCGCGGCGCTCCCGCTGCCCGGCGGGCGCCGGGCGCCCGCAGGACGTTCCGGATGAGGTGAACATGGCAGGCACGCACGTCCTCGCGATCGACCAGGGAACGACCGGCACGACGGTCCTCGTGCTCGACAAGCGGCTCGCGGTCCGGGCGCGCGTGAACCAGGAGTTCCGGCAGATCTTCCCGAAGCCGGGCTGGGTGGAGCACGACCTCGAGGACATCTGGGCGTCGACGGTGACGACCGTGCAGCGCGCGCTGCGCGAGGCCGGGCTTCGCGGGAGCGACGTCGCGGCCATCGGGATCACGAACCAGCGCGAGACCACGGCGCTGTGGGAGCGCCGCAGCGGGCGGCCGCTCCACCACGCCATCGTCTGGCAGGATCGCCGCACCACCGACGCCTGCGCGCGCCTCAAGGCCGAGGGGAAGGAGGCGCGCGTCCGCGAGAAGACGGGGCTCGTGCTCGACCCCTACTTCTCGGCGACGAAGGTCCGCTGGCTCCTCGAGAACGTGAAGGGCGCCGAGGAGAAGGCGCGCGACGGCGCCGTGGCGTTCGGCACCATCGACACGTTCCTCGTGTGGCGGCTCACCGGCGGCGGCGCGCACGTGACCGACGTCTCGAACGCGAGCCGGACGCTGCTCATGGACCTGCGCACGCGCGAGTGGGACCGCGAGCTCCTCGATCTGTTCGGCGTGCCGAAGAGCGTGCTCCCCGAGATCCGCCCCTCGTCGCAGGTGTACGGCACGACGCGCGGCGTGAAGGTCCTCCCCGACGGCATCCCGGTGGCGGGCATCGCGGGCGACCAGCAGGCGGCGCTCTTCGGTCAGGCGTGCTTCGAGGCCGGTGAGGCGAAGTGCACCTACGGCACGGGCGCGTTCCTGCTCCAGAACACCGGCCCGGAGCCGGTCTTCTCGTCGCGCGGGCTCCTCACCACCGTCGCGTGGAGCGTGGGCGGCGAGGTCTCCTACGCGCTCGAGGGGTCGTCCTTCATCGCCGGCGCGGCCGTGCAGTGGCTGCGCGACGGGCTCGGCCTCATCCAGAAGGCCGCCGACGTCGAGGCGCTCGCGAAGCAGGTGAAGGACGCCGGCGACCTCGTGTTCGTGCCGGCGCTCGCGGGCCTCGGCGCGCCCCACTGGCGGCCGGAGGCGCGCGGCGTCATCCGCGGCATCGACCGCGGCACCACCGCGGCGCACCTCGCCCGCGCCACGCTCGAGGGGATCGCGTTCCTCATCAACGACCTCGCCGAGGCGATGCGAGCCGAGGCCCACCGGCCCATCCCGGTCTTCAAGGTGGACGGCGGCGCCTCGCAGAACGACCTCCTCATGCAGTTCCAGTCGGACCTGCTCGGGGTCGCGGTGGAGCGGCCGCGGATGATCGAGACCACCGCGTTCGGCGCGGCGTTCCTGGCCGGCCTCGCCACCGGCGTGTGGAAGGACCGCGAGGAGATCCGGCGGAGCTGGAAGGTGGGGAAGCGCTTCGAGCCGAAGATGAAGCCCGCCGAGCGGGAGGCGCACCTCGCGCGCTGGCGGAAGGCCGTCGAGGCGGCGTGATCGCGGCGCCGGGCTCCCGTACCCCGGCCCCTCGCCCGGGACGGGCGGGGGGCCGGGGCGAGGGGCGCGGGGCGCTACTGACGCACGGTGATCGACACCGGCGCGCTCAGGCCGTTCAGGTTCGACTTCACGGTGATCGGCTTCGCGGGCGAGACGGCCGGCTCTGGCACACCGACGAGCGTCATCGAGTAGAGCCCGCCGCCGTTGTTCGTGAGCGTGTTGCCGATCGTCGACGGAT
>DASSQM010000247.1:0-5558 GCA_035702465.1 Anaeromyxobacter sp.
GGAGCTCGTCGCGGCGACCGCGCCCGGCGCGATCGCGGCGCGAGCGCCCGCCGCCCCCGAGCTGCCCGCCCCGGCGGTCCTCGCCGAGGTCGCCCGGCCCGCCGCCACGGGCGCCCCCGCGCGCTGAGCGTAGGTCAGGACCGCGCCCGCGCCGGCCGCGCGAGGTCGCGCAGGAGCTCGGCCTCGGGCGACGCCCGCAGGCGCTCGCGCATGGAGCCGCGGACGTGCCTCGCGACCGCGGTACGCCGCGCCGGATCCATCGCGTCCTTCAGCCGTCCCATGGCGCGCACGTCGCCCTCGTCGGGCTCGAGCACGAGCGTGCGCGCCCCCGCCGCCCGCAGGCGCGCGCAGGCGCGGCGGAGCTGGAGGTGCGCCACGGAGCGAAGCGCCCCGTCGACGGACGGCTTCCAGGCCGGCGCCTCGGCCGACATCGTGGAGCACACCACGACGAGATCGAGGCCGAGCGGCGCGAGGACGTCCGCGTTCGTGAGCGAGTGCGCCCCGCCGTCGACGTAGCGCACGCCGCCGACGCGCACCGGCGCGAACCAGCCCGGGATCGCGCAGGACGCCGCCACCGCCTCCGCCACCGTCGCGGGGGGCTCGCCCTCGCGTCCGAAGACGACGCGGGCGCCCGACTCGAGCGAGACGGCGCACACCCACAGCGGCCGCTCGGGCCAGGCCGAGCCGAACGTCGCCTCGAACCCCTCGACGAGCCCGTCCAGCCGGATCGCTCCCTCCGGCATCGCGGCGGCGGCGAGGGCGCCGGGCCGGAACCGCCAGGGCCGCGCGGCGGCGCGGAGGAGGAGGCGCGGCGCCGCGGGTCGCCAGCTCGCAGGCCGCTCGCGCGGCGTGGGCGGGAGCGACCTGCCGCCGAAGCGCAGCAGGATGGCGGCGCCCTCCGCGGACACGGGCTCGCCGACGGTCCAGGCGCAGTAGTCGCGCGCGCCCATCCCGGCGCGCAGCAGCGCGCCGACGATCGACCCCGCCGACGTCCCGGCGACGACCCGCGCGTCGCGCGGGTCCCAGCCCGTCACCTCCTCCAGCGCCGCGAGCGCGCCGACGTGGAAGGCGCGGCCCACCGCGCCGCCCGCCCCGAGCACGAGCCCGACGCTCCCCATTCCCGCTCGCTCACTCCACGTAGAACGAATCGAGCAGCGCGGCGTACTTCTGCGACACGACCTTGCGCTTCACCTTGAGCGTGGGCGTGAGCTCGCCCGCCTCCTGCGTGAAGTCCTTCGGGAGGATCGCGAACTTCTTGATGGTCGCGTAGCTCGCCTGCTTCGCGTTCAGCGCGTCGATGGCGCCCTGGAGGCGCGCCACGAGGCGCGGGTCCTCGTGGAGGATGGCCCCTGCGGGGACGCCGTTCTCCGCCGCCCACCTGCGCGCGCTCTCCTCGTTCAGCGTCACGAGCGCCGACAGGAACTTCCGCTTGTCGCCGTGGACCATGACCTGCGAGATGAGCGGGTCGGTCTTGAGCTCGTTCTCGAGGTTCTGCGGGGCGACGTTCTTCCCGCCGCTCGTGACGATGATGTCCTTCTTCCGGTCGGTGATCTTGACGCAGCCGGCCTCGTCGAGCGAGCCGATGTCGCCCGTCGCGAACCAGCCGTCCTGGAAGACCTCCGCCGTCGCCTTGGGGTTGCGGTAGTACTCGCGCATGACGCTCGGGCCCTTCGCCAGGATCTCGCCGTCGTCGGCGATCCGGATCTTGGTGCCCGGCAGCGGCGGGCCGACGGTTCCGATCCGGTTCTGGCCAGGCCGGTTCACGCAGATCGTGGCCGAGGTCTCGGTGAGCCCGTAGCCCTCGAGCACCGCGAACCCGAGCTGCTCGAAGAACCATGCGATCTTCGGAGAGAGCGGGGCCCCGCCCGACACGAAGAGCCGCATCCGGCCGCCGAACCGCGCCGAGAGCGCCCGCGCCAGCTTCGGAAAGACGACCTTCCTCGCCACGAGCCACCCGAAGCTCGCGTGCGTGCGCCGCTGCTCCTTCGCCTCGACCCAGTCCTCGAACCCCTTCATCGCCAGCGCGAACAACCTGCCCTTGAGGCCCGGCGCCGCCATCCCCTGGGCGACGACGCCGTTGTACGCCTTCTCGAAGATGCGGGGCACGGACGGCATCACCGTCGGGTGCACCTCGCCGGCGTTGTCGACGATCTTGTCGAGCGACTCGACGAACGCGGCGCCGGACCCGACCGCGAACCAGACGGCCTGGTTCACCTTCGCGTACGAGTGCGCCATCGGCAGGAACATGAGCGTCAGGTCGTCCGGCCGGACGATGTCGATCTCCGCCGTCGCGGCGCCCTCGTAGGTCCAGTTCCCGTGCGTGAGCACGACGCCCTTGGGCGGCCCCGTCGTCCCCGACGTGTAGATGAAGCTCGCGGGGTCGTCCGGGCCGAGCGCCGCGACGCGCTCCTCGTGCGCGTTCGGGTGGTCCTTCCGCCACGCCCGGCCCATCGCCAGCAGGTCCTCGAGCGTCCGCTCGAACCCGTCCGCCGCCGGCCCCTGCGCGCGGATGATGCCCTCGAGCTTGGGCAGGCGATCGCGGACGGCGCGGATCTTCGCGACCTGGGCGGCGGTGTCGCAGAAGACGAACCGCGCGCCGGAGTCGTCGAGGATGTACCGGCACTCCTCCGGCGTGTTCGACTGGTAGATGGTGACGGTGACCGCTCCCGCGCCGAGGATGCCGAGGTCCGCGATCATCCACTCGATCTGCGTCTCGCCGATGACGGCGACGCGATCGCCGCGCGCGACGCCGAGCGCGGCGAGGCCGTCCGCCGCCTCCCGCGCGCGCTCGGCGAACGTCGCCCAGGACACCTCCTGCCACTTCCCTCCCCGCTTCATGCGCACCGCGATCGCCGCGCCGCGGCGCCTCGCCGTCGCCTCGAACAGCGCGACGAGGCTCCGCGCCTGCAGCGCCTCGCGCAGCAGCTCCGCCTGCCCGACCAGGGGCTTCGCGATCATCTGTGTTCCTCCCCGCGTCCGCAGACGCGTCCCTCTCGTTCCGAGCTCGATCCCCTGCCTCAACCCTCGCTCGTGCGGCTCGGGGCGCCGCGCGAGAGCAGCGCCTCCGTTCCGCGCAGCCACGGCTCGACCGCGGCGAGGAACCGCTCGGGCGCCTCGAGCTGGGGCACGTGGCCGACCCCCTCCAACATCTCGAACCGCCAGTCCGGCCGCGCGCGGGCCAGCACGCGGGCCGCCGCCACCCGCACCAGGCGATCCCGGCCGCCCTGCACGATGAGCGCGGGCGCCCGGACCCGGGCCACCATCCGATAGAAGCGCCGGGGTCGGATGAGCGCGGCCATGAGCGAGCGCTGCGCCTCGAGGAACTCCCTGCCTCGTCCCCCACCGTTGCCGAGCCGCTCGCGCGCGAGCTCGACGTGCGCGAGCACCGCGTCCGGCGGCACGAGCGAGGCGTCCACGCAGCAGAGCCGGAGCGTGTCGCGCACGAGCTTCTCCGGGCCCCGCGCGTACCGCCACCGCATGAGCGCGCCACCGAGGCCCGGCAGCGCGTAGCCGGCGAAGAGCGCGACCACCGCCGGGTGCCACGAGAGCACCTTCGTGTTCGGTACGGCCGGACCGACGAGCACGAGCGCCGTGACCTTGTCGGGCTCGGCGGCCGCCTCCGCCATCGAGAGGAAGCCGCCCATCGAGTTGCCCATCAGGACCGCGGGCGCCTTCGCGACGGTCTCGATGAAGCGGCCCAGCAGCCGCCGGTTGTCGTCGACGTGCGCCGTGCGACCGGGCGCCGACGGCGTCCGGCCGTGGCCCGCGAGGTCGAGCGCGACGACGTGCCCGTGCGCGGCGAGCCTGCGGCCGACCGGCAGCCAGTTGAGGTGCGAGCCGCCGAGGCCGTGCACGAGCACGATGGGGCGGCCGCTGCCGCCGAAGTCGACGTAGTGGACCGGGCCACCGAGGTCGACCGTGTGCGACTTCATCCCTTCCCGGGCGATGGGCATGGTACCTCCCATCCATCATGCGGCGGCGCGCAGCTCGCCGAACGCCTCGCGCACGCACCCCGCGAAGACCTCCAGGTCCGGCACGAGGTCCCAGTCGGCGATGAAGCCGTACTGGAGCTTGCCGCCGTAGCTCACCACGACGGTCCCGAGACCGAGCCAGTTCGTGATCGGCAGCGCGCCGCGGTAATTGAGCATCCGCGCGCCGAGCAGGTACAGCGGGCGCGTGGGGCCCGGCACGTTCGTGACCACCATGTTGCAGGGCAGGTTCCGCCACTGGAGCTTGGAGCCCAGCGCGAGGAGCGTCGCCGGCATCAGTCCGGAGAGGCGGCTCAACAGGAGCCCGCCGAGCGCGTTGCGCTCCTCCTTCAGCCGGGACGTCGTCTTCTGGATCGCCGCGAGCTGGCGGCGCGGATCGGGCTCGGCGAGCGGCAGCCGCACCATCCACGCGGAGACCCGGTTCGAGAGCTCGTCGGAGCGGCCGGTGCGCGCGGCGATGCTCACCGGCGCCATGACGCGGAAGTCGAGCTTCGCGGGATCGAGGCCGCGGTGGAGCATGAACTTCCGGACCGCCCCGGTCATCGTCGCCAGGGCCACGTCGTTGATCGTGCCCCCCAGCGCGGCGCGGACCGCCTTCACGTCGGCGAGATCGACGTCGACCCAGTCGAAGCGCCGGTGCGTGCCGATGCGCCGGTTGAGCGGGGTCTCCGACGGGCGCCGGACCGTGTCGTACCACAGGCCGGCGGCGGCCTTCACCCCGAGCCTCAGGTCGCTCCCGGAGCGGATGGCGTCGCGGACGAGGCGGGGCATCGTCCCCGCCACGTCGGCAGCGAGCCGCAGGGCGCGCCCGACGTCGTCGAGCACGAGCATGGCCGCCGGCGGGCGCGGGCGCGGCTGCCACGCCGGCGCGGGATCGAAGTCGGCGACCGGATCCGGCGACAGGATCGCCTCGAGGAGATCGATCGACCGCACGCCGTCGACCATGGCGTGGTGGACCTTCGAGACGAAGCCGACGCGATCGCCCTCGACGCCGTCGACGATCCAGACCTCCCAGAGCGGCCTCTCCCGATCGAGCGGCAGCGAGAGCAGCCGGCCGCAGAGCGCCTTGAGCTGCTCCTCGCTCCCGGGGCGCGGCAGGCTGGTCTGGCGCACGTGGTACTCGATCTCGAACCGCGGATCGTCGACCCAGATGTGCCTTCCGAGCGGCGTGAAGGAGACGACCTGGCGGTAGCGCGGGATGCGCGGCAGCCTGCTCTCGATGAACGCCCGCACCCGGGCCATGTCGATCGCGCCGTCCGGGCGGCGGAGTGCGCCACCCTCGAACACGGCCGTTCCGGCGATGTGCATCTGCGCCGCGGCGGTCTCGTAGATGAGGAACTGTCGATCGATCTCGTTCAGGCGGTCGCACAGCCGGAACACGGGCGCCGCCGCCGGCGCCGGGCGCGGCGACGGCGCCGGCGGCCGGGCGACGGCGGGGGCGGCCGGCGCGGGCTCGCTCGCGGGCGTGGCGGGGGGGATCGTCGCGGCGCCCGCGCCGTTCCGCGCACCGGGCTGGACAGCGACCTCGGCGTCCATGGGAGACCTCGTGGAGTGCGTTCGGGCCGATGA
>DASSQM010000248.1:0-3625 GCA_035702465.1 Anaeromyxobacter sp.
GTGCCCGCCTTGTCGTCGACGCGTCCGGCGACGCCGACGGCGTAGTCGCCGACGTCGATCTCGCCCTTGGGCCAGGCCTTCGCGAGCCTCGCCTGGAGCGCCTTCCGTTCGTCGCCCTTCACGCTCGCCACCGGCCCCTGGTAGCCCTGGCGGTGGTCCACCTCCATGAGCCCCTTCAGCATCGCGGCCTGCGCGGCGCGCTGCTTCTCGAGATCCATGGCCATCTCGACGCGCAGGCCGTCGTGGAGGAGCCGGTCGTTGCCGTAGCGGTCCACGATCTGCCGCCGCACGGTCTCGACGTAGAACGGCGAGGTCTCGCGGAAGACGTCGTCGACGCCGAACACCTTCACCTCGGCGTCGGACGCCCGCGCCCGCTCCTGCGCCGAGATCATCCCCTCCTCGTACATGCGCCGGAGCACGTAGCGGCGGCGCTCCTTCGCGAGCTCGGGGCGCGAGAACGGCGAGTAGCGGGACGGCGCCTGCGGCAGGCCGGCGACGAGGGCGGCCTCCTCGAGCGTGAGGTCCTCGACGTTCTTCCGGTAGTAGTTCTCGGCGGCGGCCTGCACCCCGTAGCTGTGGTGCCCGAGGTACACGCCGTTCAGGTACATCCAGAGGATCTGCTCCTTCGTGAACGCCCGCTCGAGGCGCTTCGCGAGGATGAACTCCCGGATCTTGCGCGAGAGGCTCCGCTTCGTGCCGGACTCGAACCCCTCGCTCGAGATCAGGATCGCCTTGGCGGTCTGCTGCGTGATGGTCGAGCCGCCCTGGATCTTCCGGCGCAGGACGTAGGTGTTCACCGCGGCGCGGATCGTGCCGAGCCAGTCGACGCCGCCGTGCTCGAAGAAGTGCTGGTCCTCGGACGCGACGAAGGCCTGCACGAGCTTCTTCGGGATCCGCTCGTACGGGACGACCTTGCGCCGCTCGTCGAAGAACTCGCCCGCGATCTGTCCGTCCGCCGAGATCATCTCGGTGACGATGGGCGGGCGGTACTGATCGAGCGTGGGGATCTCCGGGAGGCCGCGGGAGAAGTGCACGTACGCCGCGATCCCCGCGACGATGGCCGCGTTCACGACCCCGATGCCGAGGAACACCGCCCAGCGGACGAGGAACCGGACGACCCGCGCCCGGGGTGGGAGCCCGTCCAGGACCACGCGCGAGGGGACGGCGTCGGCGCGTCCCTCTCCTCCCGGCTGGGCGACGTCGCTCATCGGCCCGCCGAATCTAAGCGCGCTCTCATGTGGAGTTCAACGCTCGCGACCGGGACGGGCGTCCCGGCTGGCGCTCGCTGTGGGTGGAAGGGCGAGGTTCATCCGGGAGAGCACCGCCGCGAGCTCGTCCGGGACCGGCGCCTCGAGCCGGAGCGGCGCGCCCGTCGTGGGATGCGGGAGCTCGAGCGTCCACGCGTGCAGGAACATGCGCCGGAGCCCCCATCGCTGCCGCGCGCCGCGGTTCCACGCGAAGTCGCCGTAGCGTCGGTCGCCCGCGACGGGGTGCCCGATCGCCTCGAGGTGGCGGCGGATCTGGTGCGTGCGCCCCGTCTCGATCGTGACGGAGAGGAGCGTCGCGTCCTTCATGGAGGAGAGCACCTTCCAGCGCGTCACCGCCTCCTGGAAGTTCACGCCCCGCGCGGCCTTCGAGCGCCCCGTCTGCTCGTGCTCGGAGAGGGCGAGGTCGATCGTGCCCGCCTCGCGCGGCATCTTCCCCTTCGCGAGCGCGAGGTACGTCTTCCGGACGCCCTCTCCGGAGGTGAAGATCTCGCCGAGGCGCACCATCGCCTTGCGCGTCTTCGCCACGACCACCACGCCCGACGTCTCGCGATCGAGCCGGTGCGCGGGGGACGGCTTGAACTCGGTGGGCGGGAGGTCCTCCCGCACGCCGAGGTAGCCGCGGGCCATCTCGACGAGCGTCGCGCCCTCGATGCCGGTGCCCGGGTGCGCGGCGAGCCCCGCGGGCTTGTCGACGGCGAGCACGTCGCCGTCCTCGTGGAGCACGCGGAACGTCACGGCGGGCTTGCCGCCGCCGCGCGCCGCCGGCTCCGCCTTCGCGAGCAGGCGCTCCTCGTCGCCGCGGATGACGACCGCGTCGCCCTCGGCCACGATCTGCTCGGGCCGGCCGCGCGCGCCGTTCACGCGCACCTTGCGGGTGCGGACCATCTTGTAGACGTGGGAGAGCGGCACGTCCCTGAGCGCCTTGCGGACGAGCTTGTCGAGTCGCTGGCCGGCGGCGTCGGGGGACACCGTGAGGGTGATCACGCCGCTCTTCTATCAGAGGAGTTCCAGTTGCGCGTGCTCGCGGAGCGGCTCGGCGCGGAGCCCCTGCTTGCGGAGCGCGTGCGCGAGCGCGTCGGCGTGGCCGTGGACGGTGAGGACGCGCGAGGCGCCGGTGGCGCGCGCGTAGCGGACGAGCGAGGGGAAGTCGGCGTGGTCGGAGAGCGGGAACGCCGCGTCGGCGCGGAAATGGCGCGCGCCGTCGATGGCCCAGCCCGTGAGGATGGCGGTCCGGCGCTTGCGCACCCCGCGCATCGCCGGGCTCCGGGCGAGGTGCGGCGGCGCGACCACGACCTCCCCGTCGGCGGGTCCCTCGGGCGGGAGCGCGCGCACGTTCGGGAGCGGGACGCCGTGCGCCTCGTACACGCGGTTCACGGCGTGCACGACCGGGTGCGCGGCGGCCCGGTACCCGGAGTCGGAGAGCCACTTCAGGATCTCCTGCGCCTTGCCGAGCGCGTACCCGAGCAGCACGGGCGTCTTCCCTTCCGAGAGCGTCTCGTCGACGAAGCGCCGCACGCGGGCGAGCGTCTCGCCCTTCGGCGGGAAGACGTAGCGCGGGTGCCCGAAGGTGGACTCGAGGACGAGCACGTCGCAGGGCATCACGTCGGCGGGCTCCGCCGCGTGCGTCGGCTCCGTGCAGAGGTCGCCCGTATAGCCGAGCGCGGCGCCGCTCTTCGTCGTCACGCGGATCTGCGCCGAGCCGAGGACGTGGCCCGCCGCGAAGAGCTCGAGGGTCAGCTCGCCGAGGCCGAACGGCGCGCGGAGCGACGCCGGGAGCGCCTCCGTCTTGCGCCGCTTCGGCTCGCCGAGGCGGTGGCGCATGAGGGCGAGCGTCGGCGCCGTCGCGATGGTGCGGTCGTGGCGGCCGATGTGATCGCCGTGGGCGTGCGAGACGAACGCGCACTCGACGCGGCGGCGCGCGTCGAGGTGGAGGCTCGAGCCCGCCACGCGGAGCTCTCCGCGATCGATCTCGACGAGCGGCCGCCGGGCTGCCATGCGAGCGGTTGTACACCGCGCGGCCGACAGCCGGACAGGCGGGCCCTTTCCGTGCCCCTGCCCGTGCCCGGTCTATCTCAGCAGCAGGTAGTAGAGCTTCCCCGCCTGCCGCATCCGCCCCGCCGCGTTCTCCGCGTACGCCCCGCTCCCCAGGTAGAGGTCGACGCGCGCCGACGTCCGGATCGCGCCACCCGCGTCCTGGTCGAGCACGAACCGCGAGAACGGCCGCATCGCGGCGCCCGCCGCGTCGACCGGCCGCTCCGACTCGAGGAACGCCAGCGCGCCCTTCGGGAAGACGCGCGCGTCCGCGGCGATGGTGCGGTCCGGCGTCACCGGGACGCCGAGCGAGCCGGTGGGGGCGT
>DASSQM010000249.1:0-5253 GCA_035702465.1 Anaeromyxobacter sp.
ACCTCGCCATCTGGATGGCGGGGCACGTCTCCGTGCCGCTCTATCCCGTCCTCACGACCGACCTCGTCCACCACATCCTCGATCACTCTCAGTCGAAGCTGCTCTTCGTCGGGAAGCTCGACGCCGTGTGGGAGCAGATGAGGGAGGGGGTCCCGGCCGGACTACCTTGCATCGCGTTCCCGCTGTCGCCGCCGGGCGCCGGAGCGAGCTGGGACGACATCGTCGCGGCGCATGCGCCGCTCGCAGCTCCCGCGACGCGCGCCCGCGAGGAGCTCGCCAGCATCCTGTACACCTCGGGGAGCACGGGCCAGCCGAAGGGCGTGATGCTGAGCTTCGGCGCGATGGCGGACGTCGGGCGCCGCATCGTCGAGTTCGCCGGGGGCACGCCCGAGGACCGGGGCCTCTCGTACCTCCCGCTCGCGCACTCCATGGAGCGCGCCTGGGGCGAGGCCGCCGGCCTGCACGGCGGCGGTCAGATGTTCTTCGCGGAGGCGGTCGAGACGTTCCTCGAGGACCTGCGGCGCGCCCGCCCGACGCTCTTCCTCTCCGTGCCGCGCCTGTGGACGAAGTTCCAGGCGGGCGTGTTCGAGCAGGTGCCACCCGCGAAGCTCGATCGCCTGCTCGCGATCCCCGTCGTGCGCACCCTCGTGAAGAGGAAGATCCTGCGCGGGCTCGGGCTCGACTCCGTGCGCCTCGCCGGCTCCGGGTCCGCTCCCATCCCCGCCGAGATGATCGCGTGGTACCGCCGCCTGGGCCTCGAGCTCCGCGAGGGCTACGGCCTCACGGAGAACTTCGCGTACTCCCACTCCGCCCAGACCGGGCAGGTGAGGCCCGGGTACGTGGGGACGGCGCTCTCCGGGGTCGAGTTCCGCATCAGCCCGGAGGGCGAGATCCAGGCGAAGAGCCCGGGGGACATGCTCGGCTACTACCGCGACCCCGCGCAGACGGCCGAGATGTTCACGCCGGACGGGTTCCTCAAGACCGGCGATCTCGGCTCGGTCGACGAGCTCGGGCGCCTCAAGGTCACCGGCCGCGTGAAGGAGCTGTTCAAGACGAGCAAGGGGAAGTACGTCGCGCCGGCGCCGATCGAGAACCTCGTCCTCAACCACCCCGCGATCGAGCAGTGCTGCGTGTGCGGCTCCGGAGACCCGCAACCGCACGTGCTCGTCGTGCTCTCGGACGGGGCGCGGCGCCGGCTCGCCGCGGAGGGGCCTGCGGCGCTCGAGCGGGACCTCGAGGCCCACCTCGACGCCGTGAACCGGACCCTCGTGGCGTACGAGCGGCTGGAGTTCCTCGCGGTGCTGGACGACGCGTGGCTCCCCGAGAACGGGTTTCTCACGCCGACGCTGAAGGTGAAGCGCGCGCGGATCGACCAGGCCTACGGCCCGCTCGCCGAGCGCTGGCGCGAGGAGAGGAAGCCGGTCGTGTGGCAGCGCCGCTCCGCGCCGGCGGCGGCGCCCGTCCCGAGCGCAGACGAGGCGCGGGTCGCCGCCCCGCGGTGACGACGAGCCGTCGCGGCCGTTGACACCCGTCTCGGGCCGCCTCTATATCGTGACGCTTCGCCCCGGAGCGCCCGTGCCGCAGCCCGTCCTCCTGCCCCTCGCCCTCGCCGCCAGCGACCTCACGGTCCGCGACGTCGTCGGCATCGCGGTCGTGGTGGTGCTCGCGCTGCTCGTCGTCGTCGCCGCGGTGCGGCTCGCCCGCAAGCGCCGCGGCCCGCCGCCCGCGCCCGTACCGACCGAGGAGATCGAGCGCGAGCTGGAGAAGGAGGCCACGGAGCTGCCCCCGGAGGCGCCCGAGGCGCCGCCGCCCGGGGCGGGCCTGCCTCCGGCCCCGCCCGCCGCACCGCCGGCGCCCCGCCGACCGCCGGCCTCCGCCGAGGAGGCACGGGTCGCGCGCGAGGCGGAGGAGGCGCGCAAGAGGGAGGAGTACCGCCGGAAGAAGGAGGCGGAGCGCGAGGACAAGGAGCGGCGCCGGCGCGAGCGCGAGGAGGAGGAGCGACGCGCCCGCGAGGAGGCGGCGCGCGCCGCACGCGAGGCCGAGGAGGCGCGGCGCCGCGCGGAGGAGGAGCAGCGCAGGAAGGCGCAGGCCGAGGCCGGCAAGACGCTCGCGGCGGGGCTCGAGAAGACCCGCGGCGGCTTCATGGCGCGCCTGAACGCCCTCTTCGCCGGCGGCAAGATGGTCGACGACGCCGTCCTGGCGGACCTCGAGGAGGTGCTCTTCACCGCCGACATCGGCGTGAAGACCGCGACGAAGCTGCTCGAGTCGGCCCGCGAGCGCGTGAAGCGGAAGGAGCTCTCCGACCCCGAGCGGCTGAAGGGCGCGCTCCGCGAGGAGATCCAGACCATCGTCACGCTCGACGGCGCCGGCGGCGGCGCGCCGGTGGGGAGCGCGCGGCCGTGGGTGATCATGGTCGTCGGCGTGAACGGCTCGGGGAAGACCACCACCGTCGGGAAGCTCGCCGCGCAGCTCCGCGCCCGCGGGCTCGGCGTCGTCCTCGCCGCGGGCGACACGTTCCGCGCCGCGGCCGGGGAGCAGCTCGAGATCTGGGCGGAGCGCGTGGGCGTGCCCGTCGTGCGCGGCAAGGAGGGCGCCGACCCCGCCAGCGTCTGCTTCGAGGCGGTCCAGCGCGGAGCCCAGGAGAAGGTCGACGTCGTCATCTGCGACACCGCCGGCCGGCTCCACACGAAGACGCCGCTCATGGAGGAGCTGAAGAAGGTGAAGCGCGTCATGGCGAAGGCGGCGCCGGGCGCGCCGCACGACGTGCTGCTCGTCCTCGACGCGACGAACGGCCAGAACGCCATCGCCCAGGCGCGCCAGTTCCACGACGCGCTCGGCGTCACCGGGATCGCGCTCACGAAGCTCGACGGCACCGCGAAGGGCGGCGTCGTCATCGGCATCTGCGACGAGCTCAGGATCCCGGTCCGCTACGTGGGCGTGGGGGAGACCGTCGCGGATTTGAAGGCGTTCGCGCCGCGCGAGTTCGTGGAGGCCCTCTTCGAATGACGGCGGCCGGCGGGAACGGCGCCCTCCCCTTCGCCGTGTACCTCTTCGACGTGGACGGCACGCTCGTCAACGCGGGCGGCGCGGGCCGCCGCGCCTTCGAGCGCGCGCTCGTCGACCGCTGCGGGACGCCCCGCCAGACCCCGCCGCTCGGCGGCTTGCGGCTGGACGGCCTCACGGACCGGCTCATCGCGCGCAAGGCGCTCGAGGTCCTCGGCCTGCCGTTCGACGACGCGTTCTGCGACGACATCCTCGCGCGCTACGTCGAGCACCTGCACGCGGAGATCGAGGGCCCCGGGTACGCGGTGCTCCCCGGCGTGCTCGCGATCCTGGAGGCGCTGCGCGCGCGCGCCGGCCTCGTCGGCCTGTGCACGGGCAACGTCGTGGAGGGTGCGCGGCTCAAGCTGCGCCGCGGCGGGCTCGACCGCTACTTCGACTGGGGCGCGAGCGCCGTGTTCGGCTTCGCCTCCGACGGCGAGGAGCGCGAGCTGCTCGTGCACGCCGCGCTCCGCCGCGCCGCCGCCCACCTCGGCCGCCCGGTCGCGCCGCGCTCGGCCGTGATCGTGGGCGACACGCCGCGGGACGTCGCCGCGGCCCACCACGCCGGCTGCACCGTCCTCGGCGTGGCGACGGGGCGCTTCTCCGTCGACGAGCTGGCGGCGTGCGGCGCGGACCACGTGGCGCCGACGCTCGAGCACCCGGACGCCGTCCGCGTCCTCCTGGGTCGGGCGGCGCCCACGCCTTGACCCGCCCGGGCGCGCGGGGCTATCTCGCAGCCGTGGCCTCCGCGAGCGCCTCGCAGGTGGACCCCGAGCTCGCCCCCCTCGAGGGGCCGCGCATCCGCGCCGTCCCCGCGACCCGCGAGCACATCCGCCAGCTCCAGGCCTGCTGCGAGGGCGCGCCGGACTACTTCGCGCGGACCGAGGGCGCGCCGGCGGGCCCCGATCACGCCGAGCGCCTCCTCGCCGACGCCGAGGGCGACGACCTGCGGAGGATCTACGCGCTCGTCCCGCTCGCCGGCGGACCCGCCGTGGGCGTCCTCGACGTCTACCTGCACCACCCGGATCCGGGCGTCGCGCACATCGCGCTGCTGCTGTTTCGCGAGGCGTGCCAGGGGCTCGGCTACGGCAAGGAGACCACCGCCGCGCTCGAGCAGGCCCTCGCCCGCGCCGGGTACGACACGCTGCGGCTCTCCGTCGGGGACGAGAACCCCGAGGCGAAGGCCTTCTGGCAGCGCCTCGGCTTCGCCGAGGTCGGACGGCTCGACCGCGGCGTGACGGTGTACGAGAAGCGGATCGGCTGAGGCTACTCGGCCGACGGTTGCGGCAGCAGCGCCCGCGACCACCGCAGCACGCGCCCGCGCAGCCCCTCGTACACGCTCGCGAGGCCGACGTAGCCGAAGCCGACCTGGAACAGCACGAGGAACGGCAGCGAGTAGTAGACCTCGCGCTCGACGAGGTAGAGGACGCCGTACGTCATGTAGCCCGCGAGCGCGAGCTCGACGATGGGCTGGAACGTGACCGCGGCCTTGTACCGCTTGCGCGCCACGGACTCGCCGGCCCCCTGCACGCCGTGCTTCGGCGTGCGCGTGAAGCCGGTCTCGTACCCCATGAGCGCCTCGACCACGGCCCGCGCCTGGTTCACGGCGAGGCCGATGCCGAGCGCCATCACGAACGGGACGTACTTCACCCGGTCCCACCAGCTCCGGCCCTCCTGGCTCGTCGCGTAGAACGAGACGACGGACAGGGTCGCCGCCGCGAAGAACGGGATGTCGAGGAGCAACACCTCGAACCAGCCGTGCGACACGCGCACCACCACCGTGATGGGCAGGAGGATGGTGAGCGGGATCATGAGCAGGTAGCCGACGTTCGCGGTGAGGTGGAAGAAGGCCTCCTTCTTCACCTCCCTCGGGACGTCGGCGCGCCGGACGAGCGGCAGGAGCTTGAGCGCCGTCTGGATGGAGCCCTTCGCCCAGCGGTGCTGCTGGGCCTTGAACGAGTTCATCTCGACGGGCACCTCGGCGGGGGCGACCACGTCGACCAGGTAGACGAAGCGCCAGCCCGCGAGCTGCGCGCGGTACGAGAGGTCGAGGTCCTCGGTGAGCGTGTCGTGCTGCCACCCGCCGCCGTCCTCGATCGCCTTGCGGCGCCACATGCCCGCGGTGCCGTTGAAGTTGAAGAAGCGGCCGGAGCGGTTGCGCGCCGTGTGCTCGATGACGAAGTGGCCGTCGAGGAGGATGGCCTGGGCCTG
>DASSQM010000250.1:0-2466 GCA_035702465.1 Anaeromyxobacter sp.
CGCGCCGGCCGAGGCGCGCCGCGCGGACGCGCCGGGCGGCGCGGACGAGGCGCCGCCGGCGGCGGAGCCCGAGGAAGGCGCGCTGCCGGGCTCGAGCGCGGCCCGGCTCCTGCGCCGCAAGCCCTTCGAGGCGTGCACCGCGGCGGACCTCGCCGCCATGGAGCGCGTCCTCGCGCGCATGGCGCTCCGGCTCGCCACGCGCCGGAGCCGCCGCCTGGTCCCGACGCGGGGGCGCGGCGTGCCCGATCCGCGCCGCAGCCTGCGCCGGGCCGTGGCGACGCACGGCGAGCCCCTCCTCCTCGCCCGCCGCGCCCGGGCGGTCGAGGTGCCGAAGCTCGTCTTCCTGTGCGACACGAGCGGCTCGATGGACGCGCACGCGCGCTTCCTGCTCGCGTTCCTCCTGTCGCTCCGGCGCGCGGCCCGCTCGACGGAGGTCTTCGCGTTCAACACCGAGCTCGTGCGCCTCACGCCGCTCCTCGCCCGCGGCGACGGGGCGCGCGTCCTCGACCGCGTGGCGGCGTCCGTGCCCGACTGGTCGGGCGGGACGCGCATCGGCGAGTGCCTCGCGCGCTTCGTGGACGACCACCTGCGCGCGCGCGTCGACTCGCGCACCGTCGTGGTCGTCCTCTCCGACGGTCTCGACCGCGGCGAGCCCGCCGTCCTCGCGGACGCGATGCGCGCCCTCCGGTCCCGCGCGCGCAAGGTGCTGTGGCTGAACCCGCTCCTCGGCGATCCGCGCTACGAGCCGACCGCGCGCGGCATGGCGGCGGCGCTGCCGTTCGTCGACGCGCTCCTGCCCGCGCACGACCTCGCCTCGCTCGAGGCGCTGCTCCCCCATCTGTCGGCATGAAAGGAGACCCGGATGATCCCTCCATCGTTCGATTACGTCGCGCCGCAGACCCTCGGCGAGGCGGTGGACCTCCTCGGGAAGAGCCGCGACGAGGCGAAGGTCCTGTCGGGAGGCCAGAGCCTCCTCCCGATGCTGAAGCTGCGGCTCGGGCAGCCCAGGCTCCTCGTCGACATCGGGCGCATCCCGGGGCTCGAGCACGTCGAGGAGCGGGACGGCGTCCTCTCCATCGGCGGGCGCACGCGCGAGGCCGCGCTGGAGCGCTCGGAGATCGTCCGCGCCCGCTACCCGATCCTGGCGGACACGGCGGCGGTGATCGCCGACCCGATCGTCCGGAACCTCGCGACGGTCGGCGGCAACCTCGCCCACGGCGATCCGGCGAACGACCACCCGGCGACCATGATCGCGCTCGGGGCACGCGTCGTCGCGACCGGGCCGAGGGGGACGCGCGAGATCCCGGTCGAGGCGTTCTTCACGGGGCTCTTCGCGACCGCGCTCGCGCCGGACGAGATCCTCACGGAGATCCGCGTCCCGCGGCCCGCGCCCCGGAGCGGCGGCGCGTACGCGAAGCTCGAGCGAAAGGTGGGCGACTTCGCCACCGCCGCGGCCGCCGTGCAGCTCACGCTCGGCGCGGGCGGCGAGGTGGAGCGCGCCGGCATCGCCCTCACGAACGCCGGCCCCACGCCGGTGAAGGCGATCGAGGCGGAGCGGTGGCTCGTCGGCAAGAAGCTCACCGAGCAGACGATCGCGGAGGCGGCGAGGCTCGCCGCGAAGGCCGCGAACCCCACGCGCGATCGCCGCGGGGAAGTCGACTACAAGCGCGAGATGGCGCGCGTCCTCACGGCGCGCGCGCTCCGGAAGGCCGCCGAGCGCGCGGCAGGAGGGCGGTAGCCATGTCCCAGCATCGCATCCAGCTCACCGTGAACGGGACCGCGCACGAGGCGGAGGTCGACGCGCGGCTCCTCCTCGTCCACCTCCTGCGCGACGTGTTCCGCCTCACGGGCACGCACATCGGCTGCGACACCACGCACTGCGGCGCGTGCACCATCCTGCTCGACGGCACGCCCGTGAAGTCGTGCACCGTCCTCGCGGTCCAGGCCGACGGCCGCCAGGTGATGACGGTCGAGGGCCTCGAGAAGGACGGCAAGCTCCACCCGGTCCAGGAGGGCTTCTGGGAGAAGCACGGCCTGCAGTGCGGCTACTGCACGCCCGGCATGATGCTGACCTCCTACGCCCTCCTCCAGCGGAACCAGGATCCCAGCGAGCCCGAGATCCGCCAGGCGATCTCCGGGAACCTCTGCCGCTGCACCGGCTACGTGAACATCGTCAAGGCCGTCCAGTACGCGGCCGACAAGCTCAGGAAGGAGTGAGCCATGGCACCCCGCACCTCCCCCGAGATCGGCGGCATGGGCCACTCGATGAAGCGCAAGGAGGACCCGCGCTTCCTCCGCGGCCAGGGCCGCTACGTCGACGACATCCAGCTCCCGGGCATGCTGTACATGGACATCGTCCGGAGCCCCTACGCCCACGCCAAGCTGAAGTCGATCGACTCCTCGCGCGCGATGAAGGTGCCGGGCGTCCTGGCGGTCATCACCGGCGAGACGCTCGCCAAGTACAAC
>DASSQM010000251.1:0-8433 GCA_035702465.1 Anaeromyxobacter sp.
TACCTGGGCGGCGGCCAGAGCCTCATCCCCGTCATGAAGCTCGGCCTCGCCGACCCCTCCGACCTCGTCTCCGTCGCGAGCCTGAAGGAGCTGAAGGGCATCCGCGTCGAGGGCAAGGACCTCGTCATCGGCGGCGCCGCGACGCACGCCGAGGTCTCCGAGTCCGCCGACGCGCGGAAGGCCATCGCCGCCATCGCCGACCTCGCCGGCCACATCGGCGACGCCCAGGTCCGCAACCGCGGCACGCTCGGCGGCTCGCTCGCGCACGACGATCCCGCCGCCGACTATCCGGCGGCGGTGCTCGCCCTCGGCGCGACCATCCAGACCGACCGGCGCACCATCCCCGCGGATCAGTTCTTCAAGGGGATGTTCGAGACCGCGCTCCAGCCGGACGAGCTCATCGTGTCGGTGCGGTTCCCGATCCCGGAGAAGGCCTGCTACGCGAAGTTCGCGCACCCGGCGTCGCGGTTCGCGCTCGTCGGCGTCTTCGTGGCGCGGACCGCCGGAGGGCCGCGCGTCGCCGTGACGGGCGCGGGCGCCGGCGTGTTCCGCTCGAAGGAGCTCGAGGCGGCGCTCGCGAAGAAGTTCGCGCCGGACGCGGTCGACGGAGTCCAGGTGCCGAGCGCGGGGCTCACGAGCGATCCGTTCGGGAGCGCCGAGTACCGGGCGCACTTGATCGGCGTCCTCGCCCGGCGCGCGCTGGAGGCGTGCAAGTGATGGACGGCTGGGCCCCCTCTCCCCCGGCAGCAGCCGGGAGAGAGGGTGCGGGGTGAGGGGGGCTCTTGACCGCGACACCGCCGCGCTCGAACCCGACGTCCGTCGACGACACGCTCGCCCTCCTCGCGGAGGGCGACTACGTCGCCGACCGGAGCCTCGCCACCGCGCTCTTCCTCGCGCTCCGCCTCGGCCGCCCGCTCTTCCTCGAGGGCGAGGCGGGCGTCGGCAAGACGGAGGTCGCGAAGGTGCTCGCGCGCACGCTCCGGCGCCGCCTCATCCGCCTCCAGTGCTACGAGGGGCTCGACCTCTCCTCGGCCGTCTACGAGTGGGACTACGCCCGGCAGATGCTGGAGATCCGCATCGCCGAGGCGACGCACTCGGTCGACCGGGCGCGCATGGAGCACGACCTCTTCTCGGAGCGGTTCCTCGTGAAGCGGCCGCTGCTCCAGGCGCTCGAGGCGGATCCGGCGGGTCCGCCCGTCCTGCTCATCGACGAGCTGGACCGGACCGACGAGCCGTTCGAGGCGTTCCTCCTCGAGGTGCTCTCGGACTTCCAGGTGACGATCCCGGAGATCGGCCCCGTCACGGCCTCGGCGCCGCCGATCGTCGTCATCACCTCGAACCGCACGCGCGAGATCCACGACGCGCTGAAGCGCCGCTGCTTCTACGCGTGGGTGGACTACCCCGACGCGGAGCGGGAGCTGCGGGTCCTGCGGCTGCGCGTGCCGGGCGTCGCCCAGCGGCTGTCGCAGGAGGTGGTGGCGTTCGTGCAGAAGCTGCGGTCGAAGGACCTCTTCAAGCTGCCCGGGGTGGCCGAGACGCTCGACTGGGCGCAGGCGCTCGAGGCGCTCGACAAGGAGTCGCTCGACAAGGCCACGGTGGACGCGACGCTCGGCGTCCTCCTCAAGTACCAGGACGACGTGGCCCGCATCCGCGGCGCCGAGGCCGAGGCGATCCTGCGCGAGGTGGCGGAGGGGTCTTGAGTCATGTCCTCCGAGGGAGGCCGGCTCGCCGAGAACGTGGTGCGGTTCGCGCGTACGCTGCGCGCCGCCGGGCTGCGCGCCGGGCCGGGCCGCGGCCACTTCGCGGTCCTCGCCGCGGCCGAGGTGGGCGTCTCCTCGCGCGACGATTTCTACTGGGCGCTTCACGCGACGCTCGTCTCGCGCGCCGACGAGCGCGCGGTCTTCGACGAGGCGTTCCGGCTGTTCTGGCGCGAGCCCACCGGCCCGCTCGGGCCGCCGCCGCAACCCGGGCTGCGCGTGCCCCCCGCGGCGCGCCGCGAGGCCGCCCGCCGCGCCCAGGACGCGATCGAGTCGGAGCGGGGCATCCGGCGCCCGCCGCCGCGCGTGCGCGAGGTCCACGAGGCGATCCTCGCGCCGTCGGACGTCGAGGTGCTCCGCACCCGCGACTTCGAGCAGATGTCCGCGGCCGAGCTCCGCGAGGCCGAGAAGGCGGTGAGCCGGCTCGCGCTGCCGCTGCCGGACCTGCGCACCCGCCGGCTCGTGCGCGACCCGCGCGGCGAGCGCGTGGATCCGCGCGCGTCCCTCCGGGCGGCGCTCCGCACGGGCCCCGACGCCATCCCGCTGCGCTTCCGCTCCCCGCGGACGCGCCCGCCGATCGTGGCGGCGCTCTGCGACGTCTCCGGCTCGATGTCGCGCTACGCGCGGGTGGTGCTCCGCTTCCTGCACGCGCTCGCGCGCGACCGGCCCACCGTGCACGCCTTCACCTTCGGCACCCGGCTCACGAACGTCACGCGCCAGCTCCGCGCGCGCGACCCGGACGCGGCGCTCGCCGCGGTCGGCCGGGCGGTGCAGGACTGGGACGGCGGCACGCGCATCGGCGCGGCGCTGCGCGAGTTCAACCTGCGCTGGTCGAGGCGCCTCCTCACGCAGGGGGCGCTCGTGCTCCTCGTCACGGACGGCCTCGACCGCGACGCGGGGCACGGCCTCGCCGAGGAGATGCGCCGCCTCCACCGCTCGTGCCGCCGCCTCGTGTGGCTGAACCCGCTCCTGCGCTACGAGGGGTTCGAGCCGCGCGCGGCGGGCATCCGCGCCATGCTCCCGCACGTGGACGAGATGCGCCCGGTGCACGACCTCGAGAGCCTGGCGCAGCTCGCCGCCGCGCTCGGCGAGCGAGGCGAGCGGGTCGAGCCTACGCGCGCGTGGCGCGCTTCCGGCGGAAGAGCCCGAGGAACCACGCCCACAGCGCCCGCATGAGGAGCGGGAACGCGGCGACGGCCTCGGCCCGCTGCGGCTGCGGGGCCGGCGCCGTCCCGGCCGCCTTCGCGGCGGCCTCGGCCTCGAGCGTCCCGCGCACGCACGCCGAGAACTGCTGGAAGATCTGGTGGGAGACCTGCTCGATCATCCCGCGCCCGAGCTGGACGAGGCGCCCCACCACGTCGACGTCCGACCGCACCACCACCTCGGCCGCGCCGTCGACCTGCGAGACGGTGCTCTCCCGGCCCTCGCCCTCCATGCGCACGCGGTGCGCGGACACGTCGACCTCGACGATGCGGACGCGGCCCTTGTACGAGACGGTGACGGTCCCGACCTTCACCTTCACGGCGCCGTTGAACGTGCGGTCGTCGACGACCTCCGTGAGCTCCGCGCCGGGGAGGCACCCGACCACCCGCCGCGGGTCGATGAGGTAGTCCCAGACCGCCTGGACGGGCGCGTTGACGCGGAAGCGCTCCTCGATGTGGATCGCCATGGCTACTCCTTCGCCCGGGCGAGCGCGTCGCCGAGGGCGTCGAACGGGAGGAGAACGCACTCGTGACGGCTCGGCACGTCCCGCACGGGGAGGAAGACCGCGAGCTCCTCCCACGGTGAACCGGGCGCGCCGCCGCCCTCGCGCAGCATCGCGGCGAGCGCGGCGCGCGCGCCGGCGAGCTCCGCAGGCTCGCGCCCCGGCGCCACCGCGCCCAGCACCGACGCCGACGCCTGGCACAGCACGCACCCCCGCACCTTGTGACCGAGGGCCGCGACGCGGCCCTCCCGCAGCGAGACGTCGATCGTCACGTCGTCGCCGCAGAGCGGGTTGTCGCGCGCGCCGGTCGCGCTGGGCGCGTCGAGCCGGCCCGCGCCCCTCGCGGCGCGGGCGAGCCGGAGGAGCGCCTCCTGGTAGAGCGAGTCGCTCGTCACGCCGCCGGGGCCTGGCCGCCGCCCTCGGGCACGCGCAGCGCCGCGACGAGCTGCGAGAGGATCGAGATCGCGATCTCGCCCGGTGAGCGGGCGCCGATGGGGAGGCCGACCGGCCCGCGGATGCGCGCGAGCTGCGCGTCGGTGAACCCCTGCTCGCGGAGCCGGTCGCGCCGGGCCGCTTGCGTCTTCTTGCTGCCGAGCGAGCCGATGTAGAACGCGTCCGATCGGAGCGCCGCAGCGAGCGCCGGATCGTCGATCTTCGGATCGTGCGTCATGGTGACGACCGCGGTGCGGCGGCCGAGGCCGAGCTTCGCGAGCGCCTCGTCCGGCCACTCGCGCACGAGCGGGATGCCCTCGAAGCGGGCCTCCGTGGCGAACGCGCGGCGCGGGTCCACCACCGCCACCTCGTACCCTGCGAGCTTCACCATGGGCGCGAGCGACTGGGCGATGTGCACCGCGCCGATGATGACGACCTGGACGGGCGGGTTGAACACCCGCAGGAAGAGCGCGCCGCCTGCGCGCTCGATCCGGGTCGACTCGTCGCGCACGGCGGCGTCGCGCGCCGCGGCGGTCACGGCCGCGTCGGCGCCGGGGTCGGCGTCGAACGGCCGGACCAGGCGGGCCTCGCCCGTCGCGAGATCGGTCGCGACCACCACGGTCTTGCGCGCGGCGACGTCGGCGAGCAGCCGCGTCAGCAGGTCCTTCTTCACGACAGCTTCTCCACGTAGATCTGGATGGTGCCGCCGCAGGCCAGGCCGACCTCCCAGGCGCGGTCGTGCGAGACGCCGTACTCGAGCACGCGGGGCTTGCCGTCCTTGATGGCCGCGAGCGCCTCGCGGATGACGGCGGGCTCGACGCAGCCGCCCGACACCGAGCCGACGAACTCGCCGCGCTCGTTCACCGCGAGGTGACTGCCCGCCTGCCTTGGCGCGGAGCCCCACGTCGAGATCACCGTCGCGATCGCGACGCCGAGGCCGCCGTCGCTCCACGCCGAGGCCTGCTGGAGAACGTCCGGTCCTTCGCTCATCTTGCCTCCTCCCCGAGCCCGGCGCGGGCCCGCTCGAGATCGCCCGCCTCGTCCACGTCCGCGAGCGCGGAGGCGGGCCAGTCCACCCACGCCGCGTCCTGCGCGTGCCGCTTCACCACCTCGCGACCGCGCCCCTCGCCCTCGCCGCCGCGGAGCTCCGCGAAGAGCGGGCGCGCGTAGAGCGTGGGCGGAGCGGGGACCCCGCCGTAGCGCGAGGCGACGAGGTTCGCGCCCGTCTTGCGCCAGCGGGCCACGAGCGCGCGCGCCATGGGGGCGTCCACGAGGGGCATGTCCGCGAGGATCACCACCGCCGCGTCCGCGCCCTCCGGGACCTCCGCGATGCCCGCGTCGAGCGAGGTGCTCATCCCGAGCGCGTGGCGCGGGTTCGGGACGATAGCGCAGTCGAGGCCCCGCAGCTCCGCCGCCACGCGGTCGCCCTCGTGGCCGACGACGACGAGCACCGGATCGAGCCCCGCCTCGCGGGCGGTGCGCACCGCGCGCCGGACGAGGCTCTCGCCGCCGAGGTGGAGGAGCAGCTTGTTGCGCCCCATGCGCCGCGCCGAGCCGGCCGCGAGCACGATCCCCGCGACGGGGCGCGACGCCGGGCCCTCGCGCAGGCCGTCGTACCAGTCGGCGCGGCAGCGCGGGAGGCCCTCGGCGCGGCCGGCGGGCGTCCGCTTCGCGAGGAGGAGCTGGAAGACGCTGATGCGCCCGACGCGGAACCCGGCGGCGGACGCCCCGAGGTAGAGCCGGTACACGCGGGCGCGCCGCTCGCCGGCGATCGCGACCGCCTCGTCCCACCGCGATTCGAGCCGGCGGAGCCAGTGCGAGAGCGTCTCGGCGTAGTGCTCGCGCAGCGACTCGAGGTCGCGCACCTCGAACCCGGCGCGCTCCGCCTCGGCGACGACCTCCGCGATCGGGAGGAGCTCGCCGTCCGGGAAGACGTACCGCTCGATGAACCCGGCGCCCTTCGGCGCGGCCCACCGGAGCTGCGAGGCGCCGCCGCTCACGTCCGCGATGGCGTGGTTCAGGAAGAGCCCGCCGGGCCGCAGCACGCGGTGGACCGATCGGAAGTACTCCCGCAGCCGCGCGCGGCCCACGTGCTCCATCATCCCGACGCTCGCCACCTTGTCGAATGGCTCGTCGGCGCGGAGCGTGCGGTAGTCGGCGCTCTCGATGACGACCGTGCCGCCGCGCACGCGCAGGGCGCGCTCGCGCGCCGCCGCGGCCTGGTTCGCGCTCACCGTGACGCCGAGAGCGCGGACGCCGTAGCGCGCGCCCGCGTGCTCGACGAGCGCACCCCAGCCGCAGCCCACGTCGAGGAGCCGCTCGCCCTCGCGGAGCGCGAGCTTCCTGCACACGAGGTCGAGCTTCGCGCGCTGGGCGTCCTCGAGGGACTCGCCGTCGCGCGGGAAGTACGCGCAGGAGTAGACCATCCGCTCGTCGAGGAAGAGGCGGTAGAAGTCGTCGGAGACGTCGTAGTGGTGCCGCACGGCGTCGCGGTCCCGCTCCACCGAGTGACGCCCGCCCGCGAGCGACGCCTCGTGCTCGCGGCGGCGGCCTCGCCGGAGCGCGCGGCGCAGCGCGAGCGCGAGCGCCGGCGCGAGGGCGGCGAGGCTCGGCCGCGGACCATCCCAGCGCGAGGCCGCCTCGATGGTGCCGACGAGGTCGCCCTCGACGTCGACGAGCCCGTCGAGGAACGCCTCCGCGAGCCTGAGCTCGGCGGCGGGCGGCAGGAAGGCCTCGAGCGCCCGCGGGTGGCGGAGGACGAGCCGGCCGCGCACGCCCTCGTCGCGCGCCGGCGGGAGCTCGGTCCCGTCCCACAGCCGCACGGCGAACGCCCGCGAGGGGCCCGAGAACAGCTCGGCGGCCATGCGCTCCGGGGTCATGGCAGGCAGGTAATGATGTACCGTGGGCGGCGCATGGCCACCTTCGAGCCCGCCGATCCGACCTTCGCCTCGCGCGTCCGCGACAGCTTCGCGAGGCAGCGGCTGCTCGCCACCATCGGCGCCACCCTGGAGCACGTCGCGCCGGGCGAGGTCGACATCCGGCTCCCGTTTCGCGAGGACCTGACGCAGCAGCACGGGTTCCTGCACGCGGGCGCGGTCACCACGGTGGTCGACACGGCGTGCGGGTACGCGGCGCTGACGCTCATGCCGCGCGAGTCGGCGGTGCTCACGGTGGAGTTCAAGATGAACCTGCTCGCGCCCGGGCGCGGCGACGCGGTCGTGGCCCGGGCGCGCGTCCTCAAGGCGGGGAGGACGCTCACCGTCGCGCGCGGCGACGTGGTCGCGCTGGAGCGCGGCGAGGAGAAGCTCGTCGCGACGATGCTCGCGACCATCATGACCGTGCGCGGCCGCGGGATCGCGGACTAGCTCAGCGCCGGCCTCGCCCCTTGCCACGCTTCGCGGCGGCGCGCGCGGGCTTGCGCTTCGCCGCGGCCTTCTTCGCGGCCGGCCGCCTCGCGGCGCGCTTCGACGTGGAGCGCGCCTGCCCCGGCGCGGCGTGGCACACGACCTCGAGGTTGTTCCCGTCCGCGTCGAGGACGAACGCGGCGTAGTAGGTCGGGTGGTAGTCGGTGCGGACGCCCGGCTTGCCGTTGTCCGTCGCCCCCGCGCCGATGGCCGCCTCGTAGAACAGGTCGACGAGCGCGCGCTCGTCGGCCGTGAGCGCCACGTGCGTGGGGCGCACGTTCTCCGGATCCTTCTTCAGCCACAGGTCGGGCTTGCCGGCGCCGAGCCCGGCGTACTGCTCGAACTCCATCATCACGCCGTAGCCGAGCGGCTTGAGCGCCGCGGTGTAGAACGCCTTCGCCTTGTCGAGGTCGCTGACCTTGAGCGTCAGGTGATCGAGCATGCCGTGCGTCTACACCATCGACGCCCCGCCGGGCGCGCTCCGGGTGGGGCCCGCGCGCACGCACCGCCTCCTACCTCCACCGACGGGTGGTGTCCTTCCCTTCGGGGGCTGATCCGCCCGGTCGCATCGCATACGATGCACCTCCATGGGGGTACGACCGATGGTCACAGCCGCGTTGCTCCTCGGCGCGTTCGCCGCGCTCGCCGCTCCGCCCGCGAAGGAGCCCATCGCGCTCGACGCGCCGAAGGACCTCGCCGCCGCGGTCGCCGCCGTCGAGATCGTCACCGGCGCCAAGGGAACGGCGCTCGAGACCGGCGCCGGGAAGGTCCCGCTCGGGGAAGGCCGCGAGTTCTCGGTCGACTCGAAGGTCGCCCAGCGGCTGCTCGCTGGGAGCCACGCCACCTACCGCAAGGCCGGCTTCTACCTGTTCCGCATCGAGCGCGGCTTCGGCATGGAGGGCGACAAGGATCGCCTCGCGCTCCTCGCCACGGCCGATCGCGACGCCGTGGTGCGACGCGTCGGCACCGCGGGCCCGAAGAGCGGCGCCACGACCGAGAAGATCGTCGCCTGGCTGGACGACCTCGCGAAGACCGAGGTCTTCGAGCTCACCGAGGTCGGCACGGACTACGTCGCGGGCACGTTCGAGCGCTCGCCGACGGACCCCGCCGCCATCGCGCGCCGCTCGTCCGAGAT
>DASSQM010000252.1:0-15462 GCA_035702465.1 Anaeromyxobacter sp.
TCCGCTCGCTGCGCGATTCTGCGCCGAGGTCTCGTTGAGGCTCGCTCCGGGCGACGGAGACGCGCGGCTCGCGCGCGCGGAGAGCCTCCTCGCGCAGCCGGAGGAGCGCGACGCCGCCCGCGCAGAGCTCGCGGCGCTCGCCGAGGACTCGGATCCCGGCGTCGGCGCGCGGGCGCGCGCGCTGCTCGGCGCGCTCCCACCGTGAACGTGGGACACGCGGTGACCCGTGAGACTGAGCGTCAACTGACCTCGACCGCCGAGGTCCACTTCGTCCGCGCATTTCTGGCGTCTCGCTCCTTGACCCTGCCCGTCCGTTTCGGGGATAGTTCGCGGCCAGGCCGAGGGTCCGTGCCCCTCGCCACAGCGAGCCGGCGGTCGGCTCGCCTGATTCGGGAAGAAGGAAGCGTGAAGCGATGGCGAACGGTACCGTGAAGTGGTTCAACGACGCGAAGGGCTATGGTTTCATCTCTCAGGAGGGCGGCGAGGACGTCTTCGTCCACCACACCGCCATCCAGATGGACGGGTTCCGCACCCTCAAGGAGGGTGAGCGCGTCGAGTTCGACGTGACGCAGGGCCCCAAGGGACTCCAGGCGGCGAACGTCCGCAAGGCGTAAGAATCCCTCGAGAACGACTCAGTGGGCGGCCTCGGGCGACCGGGGCCGCTCGCGCTTGTGGGCGCGAAAGGACCAAGGCAAGAAGGGACATCGATGAGCGAGAAGGAACCGGGGATCGAGGTACAGGGGACCGTCGAGGAAGCCCTCGCCGGTGGGATGTACCGCGTGAAGGTCGACCAGGGGCCGACGGTCCTCGCCTACGCGTCCGGCAAGATGAAGAAGTTCCACATCCGCATCATCCCGGGGGATCGGGTGAAGCTGGAGCTCTCTCCGTACGACCTCACGCGCGGCCGCATCACGTACCGCGACAAGTGAGGCTCGACGCAGAGTCCCGCGACAGGTGAGGTCGCCCCCTGGGGGGATTCCGGCGGGGGAATGCTCGGCCGCCCGGCGGGAAAACCGCAGTCGGGCTGTTAATATGGGCCGGAGATGACGCACCTCGGTCCGAGCCTGCGCCGGGCGAAGGTCCGGGAGCGCCCGGGGCGTCGGGCTGCGTTCGCCGTCGTCGCGTCGCTCCTCCTCAACCTCGCGATCTTCGCGTTCCTCGTCCGCGCGGGCGCCTTCCAGATGGCCGCTCCGACGGACGTGAAGCGCGTCTCGCTCGCGCCCGTCTCCGCCGACAGGTGGGCGGCGAACCGGGCGATCGCCGGCGCCCAGCCCGAGCGCAAGGCGGCGACGCCCTTCGCGATGCCGCGTCCGCCGCCTCCGCCCCCGGCGCCTCCCCCGGATGACAAGCGCGAGGAGAAGGGGCGGGTCGTCGACCTCGGGCCGACGAACGACAAGAAGCCCAAGGACTCTCACTTCCTCTCCGACCACGACAGCAGCGTCGAGAAGGAGACGCGATCGCGCCACGCGAAGGCCGGCTACGAGCGCGCGCTCCCGACACCCTCCGCGCCGGGCGCGCCGGCGTCCGCCGCGCCGGGGCAGGCCGGCAAGGCCGACCGGACCGCCCCGGGCCTCGAGGGGGCGCCCGGCGAGAAGCGCACGGACGAGCAGAAGGTCGCGACGCTGACGCCGCAGCCGTCGCCCGCCGAGAAGGGCGACCTCGCCGCGCCCCGCGCCTCGCGCGAGGGCGTCGCGCCGCAGCCGTCGCCGGGCGAGGGCGGGGAGGGCGGCCAGCGCCGCGCGGGGGCGCCGAACGAGAACCCGCTCATCACGCCCGGCACTCTCGCGCGCATCGCCGGCGGGCCCGCGCCGGACTACCTGCCGGACGTCGAGGAGGGGGAGGGGACCTTCCTCAACGCGCGCCAGTGGAAGTACGCGACCTACTTCAACCGCATCAAGCAGGCGGTCTCCGCGACGTGGGACCCGCGCACGCCGCTCATTGCCCGCGACCCCGACGGCAAGATGTTCGGCAGGAGCGACCGCTCGACGCTCGTCGATGTGACGCTGGACGGGACCGGGCACCTCAAGTCCATCGTCATCGCGCACACGAGCGGGCTCGACTTCCTCGACCGCGCCGCGGTGACGGCGTTCCAGAGGGCCGAGCCGTTCATGAACCCGCCTCACGGCATCGTCGACGAGCGCGGCGAGATCCGGTTCGCGTTCGGGTTCGTGCTCGAGTTCGGGCACCCCGGGATGCGCATCTATCGCGCTCCGCTGCCCGGCGAATAGGCGGCGGCCTACCGGCGGCGACGCGCCCTGCGCTATCCTCGCGCGCCCGATGCGACCGGTCCCGCCCGAGCTCTCCCTCGCCGCGCACCCGTGGCTGCAGCCGCTCCTGTGGGCGGCCGCGATCGCGTACGGCACGGCGTTCGTGGTCGCCGCGCTCCGCCCGCGGCTCGCGCGCCCGCTCCTCGGCGCCGGGATCGCGGCGCACGTCGCGGCGACCGCGGGCCGAGGGATCGCCATCGGCTTCTTCCCGCTCACGAACAAGATGGAGTCCTTCAGCGCATCCGCGCTGGCGCTCGCCCTCGTGACCGCGATCGCGTGGCGGCCGTCCCGCGCGTACCTCCTGCCGCTCCTCGCCGTGCTCGCCGCCGCGACGGCGGCGGCGCTCTCGTTCCCGGGCGACCTCGGCTGGCCCCCGCCGCTCATGCGCACGATCTGGTACCCGATCCACGTGCCGCTCTCGTTCGTGGCGTACGCGGCGTGGGCGGCGGCGGCCGCCGCCGCCGTCGCCTGGTGGTCGGGCGCCGACGGCGACTGGCTCCCCTTCGTCGACCGGCTCGCGCTGTGGGGGTTCGCGCTGTGGTCGCTCGGGATGATCACGGGCGGCGTGTGGGGCGTCGTCGCGTGGGGCGCCTGGTTCCTCTGGGACCCGAAGGTCGTCTGGTCCGTGATCCTGTGGTTCCACTACGCGGCGTTCGTTCACGTGAAGCTCGCGCCGTCGCTGCAGGGCAGGGCTTGGCTGCGCCCCGCGCTCGCGGCGGCCGGGTTCGCGTTCGTGCTCGTGGCGTACGTCGGCACGTCCTTCTTCTTCGGGCGGTCCTCGCATGCGTTCGGGTGAGCCACCCCGGGGACCGCGCCTCGCCTGGCTCCGCTCCCAGGGGCTCGGCGTCCTGTGCGGCTTCGCCGTCGTCGTCCTGCTCGCCGTCGGCTCGTTCGTGCTCGCCGCCACGCGCGAGGGCGCCTCCGCGGGGATCGGGCTCGACGACCTGCGCGGCTTCTTCGCCCCGCCGCGCCTCGCGCACGTCTGGCTGTACCTGCTCTTCCCGGTGGCCGGGCTCTACGCGGTCAACACGTCGCTCGCCACGTGGGACACGGTGTCCCGCCGGTGGCGGCTCGGCGTACGGGCGCCGTCCGCGTACGCCGCGTCGATCGTGCACGTCGCGTTCCTGCTCGCGCTCGTGGCGCACGCGGCGGGCGGGCTCCTGGGCGAGGACCGCGGCGCCGTCGTGCTCGCCTCCGGGTGGCAGCCGCTGCCGGGCTTCGGGGAGGCCCGGCTCGCGTCGCTCGACGTGGACGTGCTGCCGGGCGGGATGCCGAAGGAGGTGCGCGCCGCGGTCGGGCTCCGCGGGCCCGACGGCGCCGTCGCGCGGACGACGGTGGGCTACAACGCCCCGCTGTCGGCGCCGGCCGGCGCCCGCCTGGCCCTGCTCGGCGACCTCGGCCGCGCCCAGGTCGCGCACCTCGTGTCGGGCGCCGAGTCCTGCGCGCTCGCGGAGGGCCAGACGTGCCTCGTCGGCGGCGAGCCCGTGACGTTGCTCGGGTTCGGGCCGGTCGACGGAGGGGCTGCCGCCGCGCTCGTGCGCGCGCGGGGGCCGTCGGGTCGCCCGGAGGTTCGCCGGCTGGCGACGGACGGCGAGCTGGCCCTCGCGGGCGGCCGTCCGCTGCAGCTCACCCGCGTCGCGGTGGAGCCCGCCATCCTGCTCCGCGTCCGCGAGACGCCGGGTCATCCGTGGGCGCTCGCGTCCGCTGCCGTGCTGGCGGTGGGCATCGCGCTCATGTGGCGCAAGCTCGCGCCGGCGACGGAGCGGCGGCGGACTCCCTTGCCGGCGACGACGAGGGAGAGCGCTCCGGCCGAGTGACAGCCCGATGCTAGTCCCGGTCCGACGGCCCCACGAGCGCCTCGATCTCCACGAAGAGAGAGCGCGCGCGCTCCGCGACTGCACGCGGTAGCTCCACTGCGTCGCACGCCTTGGCGAAGTGCCGAGCCGTGACCGCGACGCTCTTCGCATACTCGCCGAGAACGACCCGCGCGTCCGCATGCCCGGCGATGACGACCTCGATCTCCTCGGCGAGCGCGCGCGCCCTCTCCGCGGCGGGGCGGGGGAGCTCCACCGCCCGCTCGCACGCCTCGGCGAAGTTTCGAGCGAGTGCCACGATGGCCTTGCCATGGGCGGCGACGGCGCCGAGGCGCCGCGGCTCCCCCGCGATTTCCTCGGCGATGATGTCGTTGCAGAGCCGGATGCACTCGTCGCAGATGTAGACGTTCGGTCCGGCGATGAGCTTGCGCACCTCGTGCTGCCCCTTGCCGCAGAACGAGCACGACAGGTTCGTCGGACGTTTGCCGCTCATGTCATCCCCCGACGCTCGGGGAGCAGGTCCTGCCACGCTCTTGCGGGCCGCCGAAGCGTGCCCGTACAGCTCCTTCTGGACGGCGCGGGCGAACCTCCGGAGGAGGCGGAGATCCGCCTCCCTCAGGTTCGATCCGCGCGCATCGACGCTCCGCAGGTCGTGACCGGTGTCCTGGATCACGCCGAGGGCCGCGTCGAAGCGTTCGACCGGCTCCCCGATCCGTGCGATGAGCTGCGACCGAACGTCCGGCGAGAGCGCCCGGAGAAGCGCATTCAGATCGTGCCCGCGCGGAGCTCTGTCGCCCTCGAACAGCGCGAATGCCTTGAGCCCGCATTCGAGCGAGTCGACGAGACAGAGGACCTCCAATGCGCGGAGGGAGTCGAAAGCAGCCCGCCGGAGCTCCTTGCGGCAACGGAGCGCAACGATGAACGCCTGACGCGACTGGGCGCGCGCGCGGACGGCCCGCTCCATCGCCTCGCCGGGCTTCGTTGCCATCGCGGTGAGAAGCGTACCAAGAGCACCGCTCGACGTCGCGCCCGCAGGGGCGGTCACGTGTCGTCGCGGACTCGCGCGGACCTTCGCGACCAGGCTCGAAGAGCCCCGGCGATCGCGTTGAAGCAGACGAGAGCGATGAGCCAGCCGGATCCCTCGCTCGGGAACAACGCGACCGCTGCGACCGTGCCGACGACCACGCCGAGTGCGATGAGGACCCCCGGCGCCGCGCGGAGGAGCCTCGAACGCTGCGCCCCGGATTCAGCCGTCATCGGTCGCGGTCGCTACTCCCCCTTCATGCCCGCCTTCCACCTCAGCACCGGCTTCCTCGCGGCCCGCGTCTCGTCGAGCCTCGCCCGGAACGGCTTCACCGGCGCCGCCTTCACCGCGTCGGCATTGGCCTCGGCCTCGGCCGCGATCGCCTTCATCGCCTCGACGAACCGGTCGAGCGTCTCCTTCGACTCGGTCTCCGTCGGCTCGATCATGATCGCGCCGTGCACGACGAGCGGAAAGTAGATCGTCGGCGGGTGGAAGCCGTGGTCGATGAGTCGCTTCGCGATGTCCATCGTGGTGACGCCGGAGTCCTTCTGCGCGCCGTCGTCGAAGACCACCTCGTGGAGCGAGTCGGTCTCGTAGGGCAGCTCGAACGCGCCCTTCAGCCGGGCCCGCACGTAGTTCGCGTTCAGCACCGCGAGCTTGCCGGTCTGGGCGAGGCCCTCCGGCCCGTACTCGCGGATGAGCGCCCACGCGCGCACGAACATCGCGAAGTTGCCCCAGAACTCGCGGAGCTTGCCGACGGACTGCGGCCGCTCCTTCGGATCCGCCACGAGCCGGTACGCCTCGCCCTCCTTCACCACGACCGGCAGCGGGAGGAACGGCGCGAGCCGCGCCTTCACCGAGACCGGCCCCGAGCCGGGGCCACCGCCGCCGTGCGGCGTCGCGAACGTCTTGTGCAGGTTGTACTGGATGACGTCGAAGCCCATGTCGCCGGGGCGCGCGACGCCGAGCAGCGCGTTCATGTTGGCGCCGTCGCCGTACACGAGCCCGCCCTTCGCGTGGACGATCTCCGCGATCTCCGCGATGTGGCTCTCGAAGATGCCGAGCGTGTTCGGGTTCGTGATCATGATCGCCGCGACGTCCTCGTCCATCGCGGCCTTCACCGCCTCGGGGTGGAGGCGGCCGTCCTTGCCGGAGGCGAGCTGGACCACCTCGTAGCCGTTCAGCGCGGCGGAGGCGGGGTTCGTCCCGTGCGCGGTGTCGGGGAGGAGCACCTTCTTGCGCGGGTTCCCCTTCGACTCGTGCCAGGCGCGGATCACCATGAGGCCGCACAGCTCGCCGTGCGCGCCCGCAGCGGGGGTGAGCGTCGTCGCGTCGAAGCCGGCGATCTCGGAGAGCGCCCGCTCCAGCTGGTACATCAGCTCGAGGGCGCCCTGGCACAGCTCGGACGGCGCGAGCGGGTGCACGTTCGCGAAGCCGGGCAGGCGCGCCAGCGCCTCCGACGACTTGGGGTTGTACTTCATGGTGCACGAGCCGAGCGGGTAGAAGCCGGTGTCGATGCCGTGGTTCCACACGGACATCCGCGTGAAGTGCCGGATCACCTCGAGCTCGGAGACCTCCGGCATGCCCTCCACGCCGCCGGTGCGCAGGAGCGCCCCCGGCAGCTCGCGCGCCGGGTCGGCGGCGCCCGTCGGCTTCGGGAGCGACACGCCCGAGCGCCCCACCGAGCCGCGCTCGAACAGGAGGGGCTCCTCGTGCACGAGGCCGCGCGTCGCGCCGCCCGCGCCGACGTCGCCCGCGCCCTCGGCCTTCGCTTCCTTCTCCATGCTGGGCTTCCAGCCCGTCGGGTTCGCCATCTCTAGCCCCTCACCGACTGCGCGAAGAGCTCGATGAGCTCGGGGGAGTGCAGCTCCGTCGCGACGCAGAGCAGGGCGCCCTTGGACCTCGGGAGGTCGGGGTACCAGCGCGCGAGCGGCGCGCCGGCCACGATGCCCTTCTTCGCGAGGCGATGGACGACCGCCTCGGCGTCGCCGACGTCGAAGACCGTCTCGTTGAACGCGGGGCCGGAGAAGACGCGCTCGAAGCCGGCCCGCTTCATGGCCGCCTCGAGGAGCCGCGCGCGCTCGTAGTTGAGCCGGGCGAGGTCCGCGAGCCCCTTCTTCCCGAGGAGCGCGAGGTGCATCGTCGCCGCCAGCGCGCAGAGGCCGGAGTTCGTGCAGATGTTCGACGTCGCCTTCTCGCGGCGGATGTGCTGCTCGCGCGTGGAGAGCGTGAGGACGAAGCCGCGGCGGCCCTGCTTGTCCACCGTCGCGCCGCAGATGCGGCCCGGCATCTGCCGGACGTTCCCCTCGCGCGTCGCGAAGAAGCCCGGCGCCGGGCCGCCGAACGTCATGGGGTTGCCGAAGCTCTGGAACGTGCCGACGGACACGTCGGCTCCGAGCGCGCCCGGCGCCTGGAGCAGCCCGAGCGCCACCGCCTCGGCGGTGACGGACACCGTGAGCGCGCCCGCCTTCCTCGCGATGGCCGCGATCTCGTTCAGGGGCTCCACCACGCCGAGGAAGTTCGGCCACCCGGCGATGACGCACGCGGTGTCGCCGTTCACCGCCTTCTGCAACGCGGCGAGGTCCGTACGTCCGTCCTTGCCGAACGGAACCAGCGCGAGCTCGTCGTGCGTGGACCGCAGGTACGTGGCGACCACCCTGCGGTACTCGGGGTGGACCGCCGCGCAGATGGCGATCTTCTTCCGCCCGGTGAGGCGCGCCGCCATGAGCGCCGCCTCGGCCGTCGCGGTCGCGCCGTCGTACATCGAGGCGTTCGAGACGTCCTGGCCGGTGAGCAGGCAGACGAAGGTCTGCCACTCGAACAGCGCCTGGAGCGTGCCCTGCGAGATCTCCGGCTGGTACGGGGTGTAGGCGGTGAAGAACTCGCCGCGGAGCAGGAGCTGATCCACCACGGGCGGCACGTGGTGCGGGTAGCACCCCGCGCCGGCGAACGGCGGGTGGGCGACGTCGTTCCTCGCCGCGAGGCGCCGGAACTCGCCGAACAGCGAGATCTCGTCGAGCGCGGGCGGCACGTCGAGGGCGCGCGAGAGGCGCAGCGGCTTCGGGATGGAGCGGAAGAGGTCATCGAGGCTCGTCGCCCCGACGGCGTCGAGCATCGCCCGGACGTCGTCCGGCGTGTGAGGGTGGTAGCGCAATGGGTCGGTCTCCGCCTACTCCTGCTCCTCGACGAACGTCCGGTACGTCTTGGCGTCCATGAGCGCGTCGAGATCCTTGGCGTCGGAGGGCTCGATCACGATCATCCAGCCCTCCTCGTACGGATCCTCGTTGATCGTCTCGGGCGCGTCGGAGAGCGGGTCGTTCACCTCGACGACCTTGCCGGTCACCGGCGAGAAGAGCTCGGAGACGGCCTTCGTCGACTCGACCACGCCGAAGGACTCGCCCTTCTTCACGGGGTCGCCGACGTCGGGCAGCTCGACGTAGACGACGTCGCCGAGCTGGTCCTGGGCGAAGTCGGTGATGCCGACGACCACGTTCTTGCCCTTCCTGCGGGCCCACTCGTGCTCCCGCGTGTACCTGAGGTCCTCGGGGAAATCCATGTTCCGCTCCTCCGTCACTTGGCTCGAGTGTAGAAAGGCGTCTTCACGACCCTCGCGGCCGCCGCCCGCCCGCGGATCTCGATGGCGAAGACCGAGCCCTCCGCCGCGAGCGCGGTGGGCACGTACGCGAGGCCGATGGGGATGCCGAGGGTGGGGCTCTTCGTCCCGCTCGTCACGTCGCCGACCTTGCGGCCGTCCTGGAGCACGGGGTAGCCGTGGCGCGGGATGCCGGGGTCCGTGAGCGTGAAGCCGACGAGCTTGCGCGGCACGCCCGCCTCCTTCTGCTTCACGAGGGCGTCCCGGCCGACGAAGTCACCCTTGTCGAGCTTCACCGCCCAGGCGAGGCCGGCCTCGAGCGGCGTGCGCGCGTCGTCCATGTCGGAGCCGTAGAGCCGGTACGCCATCTCGAGGCGGAGCGAGTCGCGCGCGCCGAGGCCGGCCGGAGCGATCTTCTCCGCCTGGCCCGCGTCCATGAGAGCGGCCCAGAGCTGCGGCCCCTTCTCCGAGGGCACGAAGACCTCGAAGCCGTCCTCGCCCGTGTAGCCCGTGCGCGCCAGGATGGCCGGGATGCCCGCGGCCTCGCCCGTGGCGAAGCGGTACGTCTTGATGGCGGAGAGGTTCACCTTCGTGAGCCGCTGGAGCACCTGCGCCGCGAGCGGCCCCTGGAGCGCCAGCTGCGCCCACGCGTCGGACTCGTTCGCCACGTCGGCGCCGCCCGCGTGCCCGCGCAGCCACTCGAGGTCCTTCGCACGGTTCGCGGCGTTCACGCACACGAGGAGGTCGTCGGCCGACCGGCGGTAGACGACCACGTCGTCGACGATGCCGCCCGAGTCGCGGCACAGGCAGCCGTACATCGCCTGTCCGTCCGCGGCCTTCGTGAGGTCGTTCGTGAAGGCACGGTTCAGCGCCTCGAGCGCGCGCGGCCCGCGGAACACGATCTCGCCCATGTGCGAGACGTCGAAGAGGCCCGCGCGCGTGCGCACGGCCTGGTGCTCGTCGATGATGCCCGTGTACTGCACCGGCATCTCCCAGCCGGCGAACTCGACCATGCGGGCGCCGGCCCGGACGTGCGTCTCGTGGAGGGGTGTTCTCTGGGGCATGCGGGGGCTCGTCGGCGAGGAGGCGCGCGGATTCTAGCACCGGGTTCGGGGATGCGCCGTCGCAATCTCGGCGAGGGTCGCGGCTCGCAACCTCCCGTCTTCACGGGAGGCGGGCGTGCGCCTTCCCGGCGGCACCTACGTGCGAATTCCGGCTACGCGCGCCGCGCGAGCTCGACGGTGTTGACGAGGAGCATGGCGCGCGTCATCGGCCCCACGCCGCCGGGCACGGGCGTGATCGCGGCGGCCCGCCTCGAGGCGACCGCGTACTCGACGTCGCCGACGAGGCGCCCGTCCTGCAGGCGGTTCATGCCGACGTCGATGACCGTCGCGCCCTCCTTGACCCACGCGCCCTTGACGAGCTCGGCCTTGCCGATGGCGGCGACGAGGATGTCTGCGCGGCCGACCTCGGCGGCGAGATCGGCGGTGCGGGAGTGCGCGATCGTCACCGTGGCGTGGCGCTCGAGCAGCATGATCCCCATCGGCTTGCCCACGATGTTCGAGCGGCCGACGACGAGGGCGCGCTTCCCCTTCGGGTCCACGCCGGCCTCGTCGAGCATGCGCATGATGCCCGCCGGGGTGCACGGGCGCGGCGTGCCCGGGATGCCGATCGAGAGCGCGCCCACGTTGAACGGGTGGAAGCCGTCCGCGTCCTTGCGGGGGTCGATGGCGTCGAGGACCGCGCGCTCGTCGAGGCCCTTCGGCAGCGGCAGCTGGACGAGGATGCCGTGGACGGCGGGGTCCGCGTCGAGCCGCGCGATGAGCGCCATGAGGTCGCGCTGCTCCGTGGTGGCGGGCAGGTGGTGCTCCTCGGAACGGATGCCCACCTCCTCGCAGTCCTTGCGCTTTCCGCGGACGTAGATCGCAGAGGCGGGGTCGTCGCCGACGCGCACGACGGTGAGGCCGGTCCGGATGCCCTTCGCGGCGAGGTCCCTCACGGCCTGGGCCACCTCGCCGCGGACCTTCGCGGCGATCTGTTTCCCGTCGATGATCATGGGGCGCGGAGTCTACCCGATCCGGCGCTGGCGAGGCGCGCGTCCCGCCTGGCGGTTGTGGCGCTCCGCGTCCGTGGCTACCCGATCCACATGGCCCTGCTCCGGTTCCTGATCGCGCCGGCGCTGCTCGCGGCGGCGATCGTCGTCGGGGGAGGGGCGCGGCACAGGGCGCCGCGTCCCCCCGCGCCGGCGGATGCCCAGGCGGGCCCGGGGACGGCGATCATGGTGCCGTCCCCGCCGCTCCGGTCGGGGCGCGAGGGCACCTCGCCGCGCCGCGCCCGCACGCCGCGGTAGCGTCGCCGCCTGCGATAGGCGCGCGCGCCGCAGCGCCGGGCTATCATCCGTCTCGCGCCGGCGCTCCGGCGCGGGAGGACGACATGGCGGGGCTCTGCGAGAAGTGCTCGACGACGCTCGACGAGCACGGCGCGTGCGTCACCTGCAGCGCGGAGGAGGAGGGGCTCAAGATCCTGACCCGGTCCGGGTACGCGTCGATCCGCGAGATGATGATGCGGCTCGAGGCGGAGGGGCTCGCCGCCGAGATGGAGAAGGTGCCGCCCGGACGCCCGGAGGAGGTCGCGCACCCGCTGTGGAACCTCTACGTCCCGGCAGACCAGCTGCAGCGCGGGCGGGAGTTCCTGGAGCGGGACTGGAAGAAGGACCTGCTCCCCGCGGCGGACGCGGTCGCTGCGGCGGATCGCGGCAAGCAAGGCGTCGATCTGGACGCGGGCGGCGAGATCGCCTGCCCGGCGTGCGGACACTCCTTCGTCCCCGCCGACACCGCGGCGGTTTGCCCCGAGTGCGGCCTCGGCCTCGGGGTGCCGTTCAACGCGGCGCCGGACGAGGCGGAGTCCTCGTGAGGCGACGCCGGGGCGCGAACGGCGCCGCCGGCGCCTCGGCGCGCGAGGGGAAGTCGGCCGCGGCGCCCCGCAGGGAGCTCGCCGACCTCCACATCCACGTGGGCGGCGCGGTCGCGCCGCACGTGCTGTGGTCGATCGCGCACGACCAGGGGTTCAAGCTCCCGGTCTCCGATTACTGGGAGTTCAAGGAGCTCGTCTCCGCTCGCCCCGGCAAGGTGAAGTCGCTCGACGAGTACCTCGCGGTGCTCCACCAGTGGACGGAGAAGATCCAGTCGTCGCCGGGCGCCATGGAGCGCAGCGTCTACGAGGTGATCGGGAAGGAGTACCGGTCGTCGCGCGTGTCGCTCATCGAGCTCCGCTTCAACCCGATGAAGCGGAACGTGGGCGGCCAGCGGGACCTCGATCACATCGTGCACGCCGCGCTGAGAGGGATGGACCGCGCCGTGCTCGAGTACGGCGTGCGCGCGGGGCTCATCTTCTGCCTCGCGCGCGAGTTCGATCACCGGCTGAACGAGATCCTCGTCGAGAAGGCGATCCGCTACCGGAGGCGCGGGGTCGTGGGGATCGACCTCGCCGGGACGGAGAAGCACGCGCTGGAGCTGCGTCCCGCGGAGGTGAAGCGCTACCGCGATCTGTTCGCAGGTGCCCGCGCCGCCGGGCTCAAGACGACCGTCCACACGGGCGAGACCGCGGGGACCGGCGCGGAGGGCGTCCGCGCCGTCGTGGAGATGCTCGAGCCGCACCGCATCGGTCACGGCATCTGCGCCGCGAAGGACGAGAAGGTGATGGGGCTCCTGCGCGAGCGCGGCATCGTGCTCGAGATCTGCCCATCGTCGAACCTCGCCACGCGCGCGGTGTCGTCGCTGGAGGAGCTCGGCGCCGTGCTGCGGAGCTTCTGGGACCACGGGGTGAAGTTCACCATCAACACCGACGGCCCCTACCTCCTCGACACGAACATGCGGAGCGAGGTGCGACTCCTGCGCGACGGCGGGCTGCTCTCGGACGAGCAGATCGACCAGGCCCTGCGCTGGGCGCGCGAGGCGACCTTCGTCGACGGGGAAGCCTGAACGCGGGGGGCCGATGCGCACCGGCCGGTTCGTCGCCACGCTCGCGGTCGTCGCCGCGCTCGTCGCGTGCGCGGGCCGGCAGCACGCGCTGCCGGGGTCGGAGCGCTGCCCCGCGCACGGCGGCGCGCCGTGGCGCGAGTACACGAGCCGGCACTTCGTCGTCGACACCGACGTCGCCGGCCCCGCAGCGGCCGCGCTCGTCGACGACCTGGAGCGGCTCCGCGCGCTCGTCGCGGCGGCCCTCGTCCGCGATCCGCCGGAGATCCCGGGGTACGTGCGCGTCGTCGTCCCCGCGAGCATCCACACGTACCACGCGCTCGCCCCGCGGATGGCCGCCGGATACTTCGGCGTCACCGCGCTCGGCGAGCCGGTGGTGGTGCTCCAGCCCGAGATCCTGACGCGCGATCCGGAGGTGATCGCGCACGAGCTGGCCCACCACTTCACCTGGTACTTCTTCCCGCGGCAGCCGAGGTGGTTCGCCGAGGGCATCGCGCAGTTCGTCCAGACCGTCGCCGCCAAGGAGGGGCCACGTCGCGCGAGCGCCGGCGCGATCCCGAAGCAGCGCGCGGAGTTCCTGGGTCGCGGCCCTGCCATGCCCGCGGCGGAGATCCTCGAGGCGCGCCACGACGACGCCGAGTTCGAGCTCTGGAGCTGGGTCCTGTATCACTGGCTCTGGAGCCACCGCTCCCGCGAGCTGGCGGAGTACGAGGGGCGCCTCCGCCGCGCCGACGATCCGCGGGCGGCATGGAGAGCGGAGTTCCCGGAGTTCGCGAGCCCGCAGGGCCTGGACGAGCTCACCCGCGCGCTCGACGCGCACCGCCGCCGAGGCGAGTTCGCCTCGTACTCGGTGCACGCGCAGTGGAACGGATCGTTCACGGTCGCGCCGCTGGAGGCGGCGGATGTCCACATGCTCCTCCTCGGCGCGAGCGCGGGCCGGACCCGCGAGGTGGTCCGCACGGAGGTGCTCGCGGCGCTCGAGGACGACCCGGGCCACCCCGTCGCCGTCTGGCGGAAGGCGTCCCTCGACGGAGCGTCCGCCGTCCCGGCGCTCCGCGCGATCGCCGCCGCGCGGCCCGGCGACTGGCGCGCGTGGATGCTCCTCGCCGAGTCCCTCCGGGACGACGCGCGGCGCGGCGGCGCGTCGGACGGCGAGCGGCGCGAGCGCATCGAGGCGTATCGGCGCGCGCTGGCGCTGAACCCGAGCGCTGCGCGCGCGCACGCCGACCTCGCCGCCGCGCTCGCCGGGGAGGGGGCCCTGCGCGAGGCGCTCCCCCACGCGAGGCGCGCCGTCGAGCTCTGGCCGTCGGACGCGCGGACGCTCGCGATCCTGGCGACCGTCGCCGCGGGGCTCGCCGCGTGCGACGAGGCCGCCCCCGCCGCGGCGCGCGCCGTGGATCTCCTGCCGCCCGACGCCGCGCCGGAGGCGCGGGCCGAGCTCGCGGACATCGGGCGGCGGTGCGGCGGGCCGAGGTGAGCGCTACCCCTTCTTCGCGAAGTCCTTCATGAAGCCGCACAGGGCGTCGACCCAGGCCGGCTCGACGGCGTTGTACGTCGACACGCGGATGCCGCCCACGGAGCGGTGGCCCTTGAGGCCCACCATCCCCTTCTTCTTCGCCTCGGCGACGAACGCCTCCTCCTGCTGCTCGGAGGGCAGGCGGAACACGATGTTCATCACCGAGCGGCTCTGCTTCTCGACGGGCGAGCGGTAGAAGCCCGCGTTCGCGTCGATGACGGCGTAGAGCTTCGCCGCCTTCTCCCGGTTCCGCTTCTCGATCCCCGCCAGGCCACCCTGCTCGTCGAGCCACGCGAGGACGTTCCGGACCATGTAGATGCCGAACGTGGGCGGCGTGTTGTAGAGCGACCGGTTCTCGGCGGCCGTGCGGAGCTGGAAGATCTTGGGGATGTCCTTGCGGCCCTTCTCGACGAGCGCCTTCGAGACGATCACCACCACGACGCCCGAAGGGCCGATGTTCTTCTGCGCACCCGCGTAGACGAGCCCGAACCGCGAGACGTCGAACTTCCGCCACAGGAAGTCCGACGACATGTCCGCGACGAGCGGCGCGCCGCCGGTGGGCGGGAACGGGCGCGACGGATCGACCTCGTACTCGACGCCGTGGATGGTCTCGTTCGAGGTGACGTGCAGGTAGGCCGCGCCCGGCGTCGGCTTCACCTCCGACGCCGCCGGCGTGCGCACGTAGCTCTTCTCCTTGCCCTCGCCCGTCCCGGTGGTGCACGCGACCTTGACCTCGCCGCCGAGCAGCGCCGCGGTCGTCTTCGCCTCCGAGAGCGCCTTCTCGCCCCAGGCGCCGGTGACGACGTAGTCGGCGACGCCGCCCTTCCCGAGGAGGTTCATCGGGACCTGCGCGAAGAGCTGCGAGGCGCCTCCCTGGAGGAACAGCACCTCGTACGAGTCTGGGACCGCGAGGAGCTTGCGGAGGAGCGCGATCGCCTCGTCGTGGACCTTCTCGTACTCCTTGCCGCGGTGGCTGTGCTCCATGACCGACATGCCCGAGCCGGCGAAGTCGGTGAGCTCGGCCTTCGCGCGCTCGAGGGCGGGCAACGGCAGCGCGGCGGGGCCGGCGTTGAAGTTCATGATCCGGGCCATGGGTCCTCCTCCGGGAACGGCGCCACGTTGCGGCGACCGAGCCCCGGCGTCAAGCGTCCAGGGGGGCAGGCTTGCGTCCGCGGCGCGGCGCGCGGTCGCGGTCGGGGTCGAGGTCGAGGTCGGGGTCGCGGTCGCGGTCGCGGTCGCGGTCGGGGTCGCGGTCATCCGCGTTGACAACCC
>DASSQM010000253.1:0-6675 GCA_035702465.1 Anaeromyxobacter sp.
ATGCCGCTCGCCGACGCGGCGCTCGACCCGAGCGAGGTGGCGGCCATCGAGGCGTGGATCGCGAACGGAGCCCCGAATGACTGACCGGCAGCCGCACCGCGCGCCCGCGCTCCTCCTCGCCGTCGCGGCCCTCGCCGCGCCGGCGACCGCCGCGGCCGGCTCGGACGGCCTCCTCTACTCCGGCTCGGCGTTCGTCGACTACTGGGGGTTCCAGGACAAGACCGCCGCCTCGCACTCCCCCCAGTCCGTGGCGCCGGCCGCGTCCATCAAGCTCCAGAAGGACGTGACCGACGACATCGTCTTCTCCGCCAAGGCGTGCGTCTCCTGCCACGGCATCGAGATCGACCACATCGTCCTCGACTGGCAGCCGAAGCCCTGGTTCAACGTGCAGTTCGGGCGCATCGCCGTCCCGTTCGGCGACTTCTCGAACCGCGTCGACTTCACGTCGTTCAAGACGGCGTCCCCGCCGCTCATCTACGACATGGGGCGCATGGCGTACGGCACCCGCTCCGCCATGAACCTCGGCGTCATGCCGCTGCCGTACGTGGACACCGGCGTGCTCGTGTACGGCGTGCGCTGGCTCGGCGAGCGGCTCCAGCTCTGGTACGGCGTCTACGGCGTGGCGGGCCTGCGCGGCTCGAACGACGTCGACTGGCTGGCGATGCGGTCGATCCCGTACAACGACAACAACCGCGTGCCGGCCGGCGGCGGCCGCTTCACCATGTCGTACTCCCCCGATCCCGGCTCGTTCATCGGGGACGCGAGCATCGGAGGGTCGTACACGGCCGGCCGCTACGACCGCGACGCCACCCGCATGTACCAGGCGTACTCGGCGGACGCGACGCTGCGCTTCGGCAAGCTCGTCCTCCGCGGCGAGTACGCGGCCCGCCGGACGGATCTCGATCCGAACGCCACGTACCCGTTCGCGCTCGTCGACAAGTGGTTCCTCAAGGACGGCTTCTACGGCGAGGCCGAGGCGCCCCTCGGCAACTACCTCTCGGCCGTCTATCGCTACGAGGAGCTCAAGCGGAGCGGCACGCCGCTCCCGGGCTCCGTCGCGGAGCTGTCCCGCGACAGCAAGTTCGTCCGTCACACGGGCGGGTTCGTCGTCACGCCCGCGTCTGCGCTGTTCGTGAAGCTCTCGTGGGAATTCTGGAGGACGAGCGACTTCGGCGACTTCCACACCTACCACGTGGGCATCGGGGGGACGTTCTGATGAGGCTCTTCCTCGCGGGAAATGCGCTCGTCGCGCTGCTCCTCGGCGCGGACCCGGCGGAGAAGCCGGATCCGCGCGACTTCGGTCCCGGGACCATCGACGTGACGGGGTATCCGGCGGAGCAGCGGAAGAACTACGAGATGTACGCGGTGAAGTGTGCGAAGTGCCACCCGCTCGCGCGCTCCGTCAACGCCCGGTTCAGCGCGGGCGACTGGAAGAAGTACATGAAGCGGATGATCCGGCGCCCGAACTCCGGCATCAACGAGGAGCAGGCGGCCACCGTCTACGACTTCCTGAAGTACCACGCGACGCGGCTCGGGCTCTGACGATGGACGCCATCCGCACGCCCGCGCAGCAGCGCGCCCGGACCGGCATGTCGCTCCGGCTCCGCATCCTGCTCACGACGCTCGTCCTGCTCGCGGTCGCGCTCGGGATCGCGGTGTTCTCGTTCGAGCGCGTCGCGGAGTCCATCGTCTCCGACGCGCTCCACGCGCACCTCTCGGCGCGCGCGGACGAGGTGCAGGAGTCGCTGCAGCGGTTCCAGCGCGAGCGCCGCCTGGTGGTCGCGACCTGGGCGGCCGCCGAGGCGATGCAGCTGACCCTCGACTCGGGCGATCCGAAGTTCGCCGAGGACCACCTCCGGAAGACCATCCAGGACCAGGCCGGCGCGTTCACGGCCGCCGAGCTCGTGGACATGCACGAGGCGATCGTCGCGCTCGTCCGCGACGCGCCGAAGACCGAGGACCGCGGCATCCCCGTCCCCGAGGCGCGCGGCACGGTCGTCGACGTGGCGTTCCTCCGGGGCGGAGCCAAGGAGGACGAGGTCTCGGTCACCCTCGCGCCGCTGCGCATCGTCGTGCCCGGCGGCGGCGACGCCGAGACCATCGTGATGTCGGCGCCGGTGCGGGACTTCGCCGGCGATCGCATGGGCTGGATCGTCGCGGCGCTCGGCCCGAAGGCGATCCCCCAGCTCCTCTCCGAGCTCTCCGGCAGGAACGCGGCCTACCTCCCGATCGTCGCCGACCGCGAGCGCCGCGTCGTGCTGACGATTCCCCAGTCGGACGCGAATGCGCTCCGGCCCATCGTGACCGCGAAGGCGACGGGCGCCCCGGGCACGCTCGAGCGGATCGACCGGGGCAAGGGCTGGAGCCCGGTCTACGCGGTGCGCACGGCAGGCGCCGGCGACGCGCCCGGCTGGTCGACGCTCATGGTGGTCGACGCGGACGCCTCGCGCGGACGCCTCACGCAGCTCCGCTTCGGGCTCATGTCCCTCTTCGGCCTCGTGCTCGCCGGCGCCGCGATCACCGCCGTGCTCGCCCTGCGCCAGGCGGCGAAGCCGCTCGGGGACGTGGCCGCGTCGATGCAGCGCGTGGCGGGCGGCGACCTCACCACGCGCGTGCGCGACGCGTACGCGGGCGAGCTCGGGCAGCTCGCCTCCGCGTTCAACACCATGGTCGAGGAGGTGGCCCGCTCGCACGACGAGCTGCAGCGGACCGAGGCCCTCCGCCGCGAGGTGGAGATCGCGCACCAGATCCAGACCGCGATCCTCCCCGTCAGCCCCGCCGTCCCCGGGTACGAGGTCGCCGCGCGGATGAAGCCGGCCGACGACGTGGGCGGCGACCTCTACGACATCCTCGCGTTCGGCGACACGTTCTGGGTGCTCGTCGGCGACGTCTCCGGGCACGGCATCAACTCGGGCCTCGTCATGATGATGGCGCAGGCCGCCGCGTACTCCGCCATCGCCGAGGATCCGCACGCGACGCCCGGCGCCGTCATCAACGCCGTGAACCGCGTGGTCCACGAGAACGTCCGCAAGCGCATGCGCCGCGACGACTACCTGACGCTCATGGCCGCGCGCCACATGGGCGGCGGCCGCTTCGTGGCGGCGGGCGCCCACCAGCCGGTGTTCATCGCGCGCGGCGGCGGGAACGTCGACCTCATCGAGCCGCAGGGCCCGTGGGTCGGGCTCACGCCCAACGTGCAGCCGCCGCCGATGCCCGAGTACGAGTTCGTCCTCCGCCCCGGCGACCTCGTGTTCTTCGTGACCGACGGCCTCCTCGAGGCGAAGGACGGCACGAACCAGATGTTCGGCGAGGACCGGCTGCGCGCGGTGCTGGCGAAGGCCGAGGTCCCGCCCGCACCGCAGGCCCTCTCGGATGTGTTCGACGCAGTGGAGGCGTTCTCCCACGAACAGGCGGACGACATGACGGGCGTCGTCCTGAGGCGAAAGCATGAGCTTGCTTGAGTCCTTTCGAGCCGGAGACTTCCCGGTCCAGCTCCTCATCCGCATGAGCCCACCCTGGGTCTTCATCGACGAGCTGCGGCGCTTCACCGAGTCGTTCTGCGCCTGCGCGTGCCCGGGGCAGGACCGCGAGGCGCAGGTGGCGCTCGCCGTCCACGAGCTCATGCAGAACGCGGTGCCCCACGCCCATGGCGAGGAGGTCGAGCTCATGCTGGAGGTGAGCCGCGAGCGCGACGTCGTCGCGATCCGCGTCTCGAACCGCTGCAGCGACGAGGACTACAGGGCGCTGCACGACCGCATCGACAAGATGAACAACGAGCCGGACGCGCTCGCCCACTACGTCCAGATGATGCGGGAGAACCCCGCGAACACCCGTGGCGGCCTGGGCCTCGCCCGCGTCCGCTTCGAGGCGCAGCTCGAGATCTCGGTCCGCCGCGAGGCGGGCCGGGCCATCGTGGAGGCTTGCGGTCCGCTGCGCGCGCCGCGGCTCACGGCAGTCGGAGGCATCCATGGCTAACCCGTCCGTCGCATACCCCGTCGCCCACCGCATGCCGTCGATCCAGGTCGCCGAGGAGAAGTACTCGGCGAACCTCGGCTTCGACCCGCAGGGCATCCGGATCCACTTCAAGGGCACCATCAGCACGCCGAACCCGGCGGTGGTGCTGAACCCGTTCGTCGACGCGGTGCACGCGCACGTGCTCGGAGCGGCTGCGAAGGAGGTCCGCGTCGACCTCACGCAGCTCGAGTTCTGCAACTCCTCCGGGTTCAAGTCGTTCATCCACTGGATCGAGCGGATCCAGCAGGCGCCCGAGCCGAAGCGCTACCGCCTCCGCTTCGTGTCGACGAAGGAGCGGAAGTGGCAGCGCACGAGCCTCCTCGCGCTGTCCTGCTACGGCGTGAACATCGTGGCGATCGACGGAGCGCCGTAACAGCGGGACCCTCGGGCTTCGCCCTCGCGCGTCGATCTTGCTGGGGGGCGCGATGAAGCTGCGCCCCCCAGTCCCCCGCTCGCTCCGGCCCAGCCTCGTCCGGCTGGGCCTTCGCTCGCCCTCGCCGCGCTGCGTGCCGGGGCAGCCTCATCCGGCTGCCCCTTCGCTCGCCACGTTCGTCACTCGCCTTCGGCCCGCGGGTGCAGCGCCAGCTCCGGCTCGGGCGGGAGGTTCAGGACCTCCTCCGGGCAGAGCTCGACGACGAACGCGAGCAGGTCGGCGGCGGACACGATGCCGGCGGCGCGGCCGTCGCGGTCCACGAGCGGGACGTGGCCGTACCCGCCCGCCGTCATCCGGTTGATCGCGTACGCGATGGGGTCCTCCGGCCGGAGCGTCTCGGGCGACGGTGTCATGTAGCGGTCCACGCGCGCGCTCGCCCAGCGGCGGGAAGGCAGCGCGCGCTGCACCAGATCTCGCTCGGTGAACACGCCCACCACGCGCCGCGCGCGCCCCGGCGCGACCACCACCACGGCGGACGTCGCCTTCGCGCGCATGAGCTCGACCGCCTTCGACACCGGCGCGTCGGCGCGGATCGTCACCGGCGCCCGCGGGGTCACGTCGGCGAGCTTCGTCGCGAGGATCTCGCGGCCGACGTCTCGATGGCGCCCGACGTCCGGCTCGCCCTCGTCGCCCTCCAGCGGGTCGATCACGTCCGCTGCGTCGCGTGCGGTCATCGCCATCCTCCCGCGGGCCCGTCGAGCCGCCTCGCTGCGGCACGGCCCGCGCACCCGATGGTCGCGTTTCGCGGCGCGCGCCCGCAACGTCCCGGCAGGGGCCGGGCGCTTCGCCGCGCGCGGTGGCGCAGCGGCGGGCGCGCCCGCCAGCCGGAACTCGACATCCGGCCGAGGCACTTCTCGACGAGCGAGAGGTGCCCGGCCGCCCCTTGCCGGCTCCGCCGTACGGACATAGGACGCTCGCGTGCGCGCCCCCGAGCCGTTCGACCTCGCCCTGACGGTGCGGAGCCATGGCTTCTACGACCTCGCGCCGTGGGCGTGGGACGAGACACGGCGCGTGCTCTCCCGTCCCCTCGCGCTCGAGGGGGGACGGGCGGTGAACGCGGAGGTCGCGGACGCCGGAGAGGGCCTCGCGTTCCGCGCCTTCGCCCGGGGGCGGCTCTCCGCCGCCGAGGCTCGCGAGGCGCGAGCGCAGCTCGCGAGGTGCCTCGCGCTCGACGAGGACCTGGGCGCCTTCCGCAGGGCGGCCGCCGCGCTCGAGTCGGAGCGCGCGGCGGGTCGGAAGGAGCTGCCCGATCTGCGCTGGGCGCTCGCGCGCGGGGCGGGGCGCCTCCTGCGGTCGCCCACGGTGTTCGAGGACGCCGTGAAGACGCTGTGCACCACGAACTGCACGTGGGCGGTGACGCGCGGCCTGGTGACGCGCCTCTGCGAGCTCCTCGGCGAGCCGGCGCCGCTCGGCGGAAGGACGTTTCCCTCGGCCGCGGCGATGGCGCGGGTCCCGGAGCGCTTCTACCGGGACGAGATCCGCGCGGGGTACCGCGCGCCGTTCCTCGCCGCGCTCGCGCGCGACGTCGCGTCGGGCGAGCTCGACCTCGAGGCGCTCCGCGACACGCCGGAGCCCACGGACGCGGTGGCGCGCCGGCTCCTCGAGATCCCGGGCTTCGGCCCGTACGCAGCCGAGCACCTGCTCCGCCTCCTCGGCCGGCACGGGCACCTGGCGCTCGACTCGTGGACGCGCGCGAAGCTGGCGCGGCTGCGCGGCCGCCGTCGCATCCCGGGGGATCGCGCCATCCGGCGTTGGTACGCGCCCTACGGGGAGTGGGCGGGGCTCGCCATGTGGCTCGAGGTCACGGCGGACTGGCACGGCGAGCGGCCCACGTGGCCGTGACCGCGAACCATGCTAAAGACACGCGGGGAGGTCGTCATGAAGGCTGCATTCGTCCTGGTGAAGTGCCAGCTCGGCCGGCTGGGTGAGGTGGCGGACGCCCTCATCGAGATGGAGGGGGTCTCCGAGGTCCACTCGATCACCGGCGAGTACGATCTGCTCGTGAAGATCTACGCGCCGACGTACGAGGCCTTCGGCGACCTCATCCCGGACCAGGTGCAGAAGATCCCGGGCGTGCGCGAGACGGACACGCTCCTCGCGTTCCGGGCGTTCAAGCCGACCGCGTGAACGGCGGCCGTGTCGGTCAGACCGCCTCGGAGAGGACGCGCACCGGCAGCACCATCGCGTTGAGCCCGCCGAACTGGAGCCGGCGCTGGAGCTGGTAGGCG
>DASSQM010000254.1:0-7322 GCA_035702465.1 Anaeromyxobacter sp.
AGGACACGACCCGCGCGGTAGTGCTCGCCGAGGAGCGGCTGCGCGAGGAGGCACCGCGGCCCATCCGCGATACGGCGTCGCAGAAGCAGCGACGCTAGTCCGTGGAAGGGGCGAACGAGAGGGCGCATGCCGGGACGGCGCCGACACTCGAAGTCGGAGCACCTGCTCGGCCCCGCTCCGGGGGACGATCTCCTCTCGAAGTACCGCGAGGCGGTGAGGAAGTACGAGGATCTCGTCCGCCGCTTCGCCGAGGACGCCACGGATCGCTCGGTCGCGGTGACGCTCGCCCTGTCCGCGGTCCGCGCCAGCCGGAACGGCGTCGCGCTGTTCGGCGCCCAGGGATTCCTCACGCGAAATCCCCAGTGGCTCGTGCTCGCTCGGCCGGGCGCCCCTTGGCGGGCGGTGGACGCCGCCGAGGGCGAGGTGCACGCGAGCCTGGAGGATGCCGTTGTGCAGCTGGCGCGGCCGCTGCTCGGCAAGGGGCCGAAGCTGATCCGCGCCGTCCGGCTCGGGCGCGAGCGGCCGGAGCAGATCGTCGAGCTCCGGCTCGAGGGCGTCGTTGCGCACCGCCACTCCCTCGTCATCGTGAACGCGGAGGACGTGACGGAGCGCGTCCAGGCGGAGCGCGAGATGGCGCGGGCCCGCGAGCAGATGATCGAGCACGAGCGCATGCGGCTGCTCGGCGAGCTCGCCTCCGGCGTCGCGCACGATCTCAACAACACCCTCCACGCGCTGTCGCTTCGCATCGGCCACCTCCAGGCGTCCTCGCTCACGCCCCAGCAGCTCGAGAACGTCCGCATCCTCGCCCGGATCGTCGCCGACGCCTCGGAGCGCGTCTCGCGGCTCCAGGAGCTCGGGCGGCGGCGCGAGGACGTGCCGACGGAGACGTTCGACGTCACCTCGGTCGTGCGCGAGGCGCTCGCCGTGGTGCAGCCGGACATCGAGGAGCGCGCACACGTGGCCGGGATTCGCATCCAGCTCGAGTCGGCGCTCGCGGACGGAATCCGCGTCGTCGGCTCGCCGGCGGAGCTCCGGCACGTCTTCGTGAACCTCCTCCTGAACGCGCGCGACGCGATGCCCGACGGAGGCACGATCCGGTTCGCCTCGCGGACGGACGGGACCCGGGCCACGGTGGTCGTCGAGGACGAGGGCACCGGCATCGCCGAGGAGCACCTCGATCGCCTCTTCGACCCGTTCTTCACCACCAAGGGTCCGCGCGGGACGGGGCTCGGCCTCGCCATCGCGGCGGGCGTCATGCGGCGGCTGGGAGGCCACATCACGGGCGAGAACCGCCCCTCGGGCGGGGCGGTGTTCACGCTCTCGTTCCCTCTCGCGCAGGAGCGGCAGCGCGACGCCGAACCCGCGCGCGCGCCGCGCCACGCAGCGCCCGGGCACCGCCTGCTCGTGGTGGACGACGACATGGACAACCTCGACGCCATCCGCTGGGTGCTCCAGGACCTCGGCCAGCGCGTCGACGTGGCGGCGTCGGGCGACGAGGCGCTGCGGCTCCTCTCGTCCGGGAACCGCTACGACCTCATCCTGTGCGACGTGGGCATGCCCAACATGAACGGGTGGCAGGTCGCGGAGCGCGTCCGGTCCGTCGCGCCGGAGTCGTGGTTCCTCCTGCTCACGGGGTGGGCGCAGGAGATCGCGCAGGACGATCCGAAGCGCAGCCTCGTGGACGGCATCCTCGCGAAGCCCCTCGATCTGCCCGCCCTGCGGCGGGTGCTCGACGAGCGGCTCGGCGAGCCGGTCGCGGCCGCGCATTGAGGACCTCGACCCTAGTCCTGTCGCGCGACGAGCTCGTCGACGGCGGCCTGGATCCGGGCGCGCACGTCGTCGCGCAGCCGGTTCGCGCCCGCCTCGCCGAACGCGGCGGGGTCGACCGGGTCGAGGATGCGCGCGCGGGCGCGGCAAGGGTTCACCCACGGGCCGCCCTTGGGCATGCCGCGCGCGGTGCCGTGCACGGCGATGGGCAGGACGGGCGCGCCCGTCTCCACGGCGAGCCGGAACGCGCCGGACTTGAAGGGCAGGAGCTTGCCGGTCTTGCTCCGGGTCCCCTCGGGGAACAGCATCACGCTCATCCCGCGCGCGAGGTACTCCTTCGCGCGCGAGAGCGCCTCGCCACCGCTCTCCACGTCGCCCCGGCGGATGGGGATGTCGCCGCTCATGCGGAGCATCCAGCCCACCCACGGGGTGCGGAACAGCTCCTCCTTCGCCACCCACTTCATCTCGCGCGGCACGCGAGAGAGGAGGAGGATGTCGAGGATCGACTGGTGGTTCGCGACCACGACGAACGGACCCCTCGACGCGGGCCAGGTCCCCTCGAGGCGGAGCCGCCACGGCGGGAAGGTCTTCGAGAGGGCGACGCCGACGAAGCGCAGGAACCGCCCCGGCACGGCACGGTTCCGATCGAACGGCGCGGTCGCCGCGAGGAGCAGCGCCTGCACCGGCAGCGCGAGCACGATGAGCGCGATCGCGAGGGGATAGCCGACCATGGCGAGGAGGACGTTCACGGCGGGCGATGCTCCTCCGCGCGCGTCACGGCCCCGTCACGGCGACGGCCGCCCCGCCCGCGAGCGGCGGCCGCTGGAGGTGGTGCGAGGTGCGGGCCTGGAAGAGCGCCGCGGCCGCGAGGACGCGCGCGTCCTCGGCCGCGGGGCCGACGAGCTGGGCCGAGACGGGGAAGCGCCCCGCGAGGCCGATGGGAAACGCCACGGCGGGCAGGCCGGCGAGATTTCCGCCCGCGCCCAGCGGATCCGGCGCGCTCCACCACGGCGCGCTCGTCAGCGGCTCGTCGACGCGCGGCGGCGCGTACGGCAGGTTCGGGGCGAGCACGAGGTCGTGGCGCTCGAAGAACCGCCCGAGGGCGCGCTGGAGCTCGCCCCGGATGCGCGCTGCGCGCACGTAGTCGGCGGACGTCGCCGCCGGGACGTAGTCGGCCGGAGCGCGCCCGCGGTGGGACGGGTCCGCGAGCTCGCGCGTCCCCCCGCTCCGGATGAGGTCCTCGAACGCGTTCGCCGCCTCGGCGCGGAGGATCACCTCGATGACCTCGTCGTACGGGAACGCCGGCAGCGCGGCGTCCTCGAGGAGCGCGCCCGCCTCGCGGAACGCGTCGCAGGCGGCCGCGAACGCCTCCCTGGCGCCGGGGAGCACGTCCTTCCCCGCGGGGAAGGCGAGCACGGCGACGCGCAGCCCGCGCGCGAGGGCGGGGCGCACGCGGTCGATCCCCTGCGGCGGCGGAACGGAGGACGGGTCCCGCGCGTCGGCGCCGGCGAGCACGGACGCGACGGCGGCGCAGTCCTCCGCCGAGCGGCAGATCGCCCCGACCTTGTCGAGCGTGTACGCGAGCGGCATCACGCCGCCGCGCGAGAGGACGCCGTAGGTGGGGCGGTACCCGGTCACGCCGCAGAACGCGGCCGGGCACGTGATGGAGCCCCACGTCTCCGTCCCGAGCGCCCACGGCACGAGCCCCGCCGCGACGGCGGCGGCGGGACCGGCGGAGGAGCCCCCCGCCCAGCGCTCGAGGTCCCAGGGCGTGCGGCACGGCCCGTCGAGCGCCGCGGCTGCGCTCCCGTACCCGAGGCCGCCGGCGAGCTCGATGGTGGAGAGCTTCCCCGCGAGGACGCCGCCCGCCTCCGCGATCCGCGCGGCGAGCGTCGCGTCACGGTCCGGCACGCGGGCGGCGTACGGCCGGGCGCCGAACGTGGTGCGGATCCCCTTCGTGTCGATGACGTCCTCGAGGCCGTACGGGACCCCGTGGAGCGGCCCGCGCGTGCGGCCCGCGGCGAGGTCGGCCTCCGCCTGGCGCGCGTCGGCGAGGGCGCGGTCCGCCGTCACGGTGACGAAGCAGCCGAGGCGCGGCGCGAGCGCGTCGATCCGCGCGAGGCAGGCTCGGGCGAGGTCCACGGGCGACAGCTCCCGCGCGCGCAGCCGGCGCGCGAGCGCGGCGACGCCCGCGAAGAGGACGTCCTCCCCGACCTCGGCCACCTACGGCTCCCCTCCCCGGACCAGGGACGCACGGAACGTGAACGCAGGCTCCGACGAGGCCGGGAGCGCGAACGCGCGCACCGCGGAGACGCCCGGCGCCGGGGCCGGGGCCTCCGCGCGGCGGGCCGCGCCCGCCGCGGGCGCCGCGGCCGAAGGCCCCTTCGCCGCCGATGCGCCGGAGCACGCCGCGAGCGCGGCCGGGGCGGCGGCCGCGATCGTCCCGAGGAACCTCCGCCGGTCGATGCGCATGGGCCGTTCTCGCGCACGCCGCGGCGGCGCGGAGCATGGGGTCGCGGTCGCGGTCGGGGTCGCGGTCGGAGTCGGGGTCGGGGGTCGCGGTCGGGGTCGGGGTCGCGCTCGGGGTCGGGGTCTCGGGGTCGCGGTCGCGGTCGTCGGAGATACGGCGCCCGGAACGGAGGACCTCTCCCGGGCGCCGCCCCGGCGGCGGCGGGCGCCAGCGCCTGACGCAGCTATGCTCGCCGCCGGCCCGGCGGGCGTCCGCGCGAGAGCCTCGACGAATGTCCATCGCCGCCCTCGCGCTCGCACTCGCCGCCTTCCCCGCCGCGGCGCCCGCCGACGCCGCGACCGCGCCTCCCGCCGACGCCCGCCGCGACGACGCCCTGCGGGTGTACGACGTCCGCCTCGCCGCCGACGTCCCCTTGACGATCGGCGCGACGGCGCTGGCCATCATGCCGTACCGGCTCTCGTCGAAGCTCATCGAGCCCCGGTGCCCATGCGACCGCCGCGACGTGCCGCCGTTCGATCGCTTCGCGATCGGCCTCCACAGCGACGCTGCAGACGTCGCGAGCGACGTCGTCGTCGCGCTCGCGGTCGCGGCGCCCCTCGCGTGGGACGCTCGCCGGCTCGGCTTCGGGCCGGCGCTCGGCGCCGACGCGGCCGTGCTCGCGGAGACGCTCGCCGTGAACTCCGCCCTGGTCGTGCTCGCGAAGTACGCCGCGCAGCGCCCCCTGCCGCGCACCTACGCGGGTGACCCGTCGCTCGTAGCACGCCCGCGCGGCTACCGCTCGTTCTACTCGGGCCACACGTCCACCGCGGTGTCCGCGCTCACCGCGGCCGCATGGACGTCGCACCTGCGCGACGGCCCGGCGGCGTGGCCGTGGATCGCCACCCTGAGTGTGGGCGCGGGCGTGGGCGTGCTCCGCGTCGCCGCCGGACGCCACTTCCCGAGCGACGTCGCGATGGGCGCCCTCGCGGGGTTCGGCGTCGGGACGATCGTGCCGCTCCTGCACGCGCGCCGGCTTTCGCTGCTCCCGGCACCGCACGGCATCGCGATCGGCGGGGACGTCTGAGCTAGGATCCGGGCGTGCCGGAGCTACCGGATCTGGAGGTCTACGTCGAGGCGCTCTCCGCGCGCGTGAAGGGCGAGCCCCTCCTGCGCGTGCGACTGGGGAGCCCGTTCCTGCTGCGGTCGGCCGAGATCCCGATCGCGGCGGCGGAGGGGCGCCGCGTGCTCTCGGTGCGCCGGGTCGGCAAGCGCATCGTCCTCGCGCTCGACGGCGATCTCTTCCTCGCGCTCCACCTCATGATCGCGGGGCGGCTCCACTGGAAGCCGGCCGGCGCGAAGCTCCCGGGCCGCGCCGGCCTCGCGGCGTTCGACTTCCCGGGCGGCACGCTGGTCCTCACCGAGGCGGGGACGAAGCGGCGCGCGGCGCTCCACCTCGTGCGCGGCGAGGCGGCGCTCGCGGCGCTCGACCGCGGCGGGATCGAGCCGCTCGGGGCGGACCTCGAGTCGTTCCGCGCGGCGCTGCTCCGCGAGAACCACACGCTGAAGCGCGCGCTCACCGACCCGCGCCTCTTCGCCGGCATCGGGAACGCCTACTCCGACGAGATCCTGCACCGGGCGCGGCTCTCGCCCGTGAAGCTCACCTCGCGGCTCACCCCGGAGGAGATCGCGGCGCTCCACGCCGCCACGCGCGAGGTCCTCGCCGAGTGGACCGATCGCCTCCGCCGCGAGGCGGCGGGGGAGCTGCCGGAGGGCGTCACCGCGTTCCGCGAGGAGATGGCGGTGCACGGCAAGCACCGGCAGCCGTGCCCGGTCTGCGGCACCGCGGTCCAGCGCATCGTGCGTGCGGAGAACGAGGTGAACTACTGTCCGCGGTGCCAGACCGGCGGGCAGATCCTGTCGGATCGATCGCTCGCGCGGCTCCTGAAGGAGGACTGGCCGCGGACGATCGAGGAGCTGGAGAAGAATCCGGCGCTCGGGGGGATACGCGGTACGGGGGCCGCGGCGAAGAGGCGGTGAGCCCGACCTCGACCCCGACCTCGACCCCCCGACCCCGACCTCGACCCCGACCTCGACCTCGACCCCGACCTCGACCTCGACCTCGACCCCGACCTCGACCTCGACCCCGACCCGACCGCGACCGCGAGCCGATGAGCGGCCCCGCCTGACATCCGACCGAGCGCACGCCCACCCGTGCCCACGGGAAGGCTCCCCTCTCCGAAGGAATAGCCGGGGGGGTGCTACTCGTTCGGGTGTGTATGCGCACGCTCCCCCCTCTCCTCCTCGTGGCCCTGCTTTTGCCGGCGGGCGTCCGCGCGGCCTCGGTCTGGACGGCGACGTCGATGGAGAAGATCCGCCCCTCCGCGGCGGCGCGGAACGCGCCGTCGGCGCACGTGTCCGCGGCGAGGAACGAGTTCGAGTCGATCCAGATCGCCGTCACGGGCCAGGCGTCGAACGTGTCGGCGACCGCGACCGACCTCACCGGCCCCGGCGGCGCGATCCCCGCCCCGCGGCTCTACCGCGAGGCGCTCATCGACTGCCCGAACTCCTCCGGCCTCGACGGCGGCACCGGGTCGTGGCCCGACGGGCTCGTGCCCGACCGCGACGAGTTCGTCGGGGAGAAGCGGAACGCGTTCCCGTTCTCGGTCCCCGCAGGCGAGACGCGGGCGATCTGGGCGGAGATCTTCGTCCCGTCGGGCACCGCGGCGGGCGACTACGCGGGAAGCGTACGAGTGACCTGGGACGGCGGCGAGGCGACCGTCCCGGTGACCCTCACGGTCTGGCCGTTCACGCTGCCGTCGACCGCGAGCCTCAAGAGCGCGTTCGGGTTCAGCTGGGGCGCGATCCCGGCCGGCCACGGCCTCGGCACGGGCGACGACTTCTCTGCGCTCCGTGCCCGGTACGGCGCGCTCGCGCTCGACCACCGCGTCACGCTCTCGCACGTGGACGACGGCAACACCTCGACCGATCACCTCGCGGCGTTCTACGGCCCGGCGCTCGACGGGACCGCGCCGACGCGGCTCACGGGCGCGCGGATGACCGCGTACCAGCTCATGGGCGACGCGTCGGCGTGGTCGAGCGCGTTCCA
>DASSQM010000255.1:0-14716 GCA_035702465.1 Anaeromyxobacter sp.
GGCGGTGCTCGCCCCCGTGGCCGCGGCCGCGGCCGAGCTCGCCATCCCGGCGTTCCTGCGCGCCGTGCCCGCCGCGCACGAGCCGCTCCGCATCGGCTTCTGGGCGTTCGCCGCGTTCGCCTGCGCGTCGGGCGCGAAGGCGCTCCGCGCGCGCACCGCGCCGCTCCTGTTCTTCGCCGCCCTCGCCGCGGCCCTCGTCGCCTTCGCCGCGGTGCGGAGGTTCGCGACGTGAGCCCGCGCAAGGTCGCCCCCCGGACGCTCGCGCGCGTGTTCTGGCGCTCCCTCTTCCTCCAGGCCGCGTGGAACCGGCGCGGCATGCAGAACCTCGGCTTCGCCGCGGCGATCGATCCCGCCCTGCGGGAGCTGTACCCCGAGGCGGAGCGCCGGGAGGAGGCGCTGCGGCGCCACCTCGGCTTCTTCAACTGCCACCCGTACATGGCCGCCGCCATCGTCGGCGGCGCCATCCACCACGAGGAGAAGGTCGCCTCCGGCGCGGAGCCCGGGACTCAGCCGCTCCAGTACAAGCAGACGCTGCAGGGGCCGCTCGCCGCGCTCGGCGACGGCTTCTTCTGGACCGCCCTCCGCCCGTTCTTCGGGTCGGTGGCGGCGGTCGGCGCGCTCCTCGCGGGCTGGAAGGCGATCGTCGCCGCGCTGGTGGTGTACAACGTCATCCACCTCGCCCTGCGGATCGGCCTCTTCCGGGCGGGATATCGGAAGGGCGACGCCATCGTGGGCGACATCGCGAAGCTCGGGCTGCCCGTCCTCGCGGATCGCCTCCGGGCCGCCGGCGCGGCGCTGTGCGGCCTCGCGGCCGCGCTCACGGTGGTGCGCGGCGCCCACCTCTCGGGCCCGGCCGCCGGGGTGCTCGCCTTCCTGGCCGCCGCGTGCGGTTACGCCGCGCTCGCCCGCGGCGCCAGGCTCCTCCCCACGGCCTACGTGGCCGCCATCGCCGGCATGGGCGCCGCCTTCGTGGCCGCCCGCTTCCACGGGAGCGGGTGACGATGGCGCGCCTGGAGAGGGAGTTCACCATCGTCAACCAGCTCGGCCTGCACGCGCGCGCCGCGGCGCAGCTCGTCCAGATCGCGAACCGCCACCGCTCGGAGATCCACGTCGAGAAGGACGGGATGAGCGTGAACGGCAAGAGCATCATGGGCGTCCTGACGCTCGCGGCGGCCAAGGGATCGGTCATCAAGGTGGCCTGCGAGGGCGACGACGCCGAGCACGCGATGGCGGAGCTCGCGAAGGTGATAGAGAGCGGTTTCGGGGAGCCATGACCCCCTCCGGGACCTCGATCCTCGTCGGCCTCGCCGCCTCGCCGGGCATCGCCATCGGGCGCTGCTGGTCCGTGGAGCGGCGCCGCGTGCGCACGCCCAAGCGTCGCCTCGCGGCGGACGAGGTGGAGGAGGAGCTCGCCCGCTTTCGCACCGCCATCGAGCTCTCGGACCTCCAGCTCTCGGAGGTGAAGGACAAGGTCGGGCGCGCCGCGGGCGCGCCGGGCGCCGCCGAGCACACCGCCATCATCGACATGCACCGCATGATGCTGAAGGACGAGATGCTGGTGCACGAGGCGCAGCGGCTCGTCCGGGAGGACCGCCTCAACGCCGAGTGGGCGGTGAAGCGCGCCGTCCGCAAGATCAAGAGCGCGTTCCACGAGCACGCCGACGAGTACTTCAAGGAGCGCCGCGCCGACGTCGACTACGTCGGCGAGCGCATCATCAAGAACCTCCTCGGCCAGGCGCCCGACGTGGACGAGGCCGCGCCCGAGGGCGCCATCGTCATCGCGCACGACCTCTCGCCGGCGGACACGGCGCTCCTCCTCCACGAGCGCAAGGTGGGCGGCTTCGTCACGGACGCGGGCGCGAAGACCTCCCACACCGCCATCGTGGCGCGCGCGCTCGAGATCCCCGCGGTGGTCGGCGTGGGCAAGATCACCGCGCTCGCCGAGCGAGGCGACTGGATCGTCGTCGACGGGACGCGCGGGATCGTCGTCATCAACCCGAGCCCGGGCGAGCGCGCCGACTTCGAGGCGGCGCAGGCGCGCTACCGGGCCGAGGAGAAGCAGCTCCTGCGCACGCGCGATCTCCCCGCGCGCACGCAGGACGACGTCACCATCCGCCTCGCCGGCAACATCGAGTTCGCCGAGGAGGTCCCGAGCCTCATCGCCCACGGCGGCGAGGCGGTGGGGCTCTACCGCACGGAGTTCCTCTGGCTCGGCCGCTCCGATCTGCCGTCCGAGGAGGAGCACTACCAGAACTACCGCCGCATCCTCGAGGCGCTCGCGCCGCGGCCGGTCACCATCCGGACCTTCGACCTCGGCGGCGACAAGCTCCCCGCCGGCATGCGCATCCACGCGGACAACCCCGCGCTGGGGCTCCGCGCCATCCGCTACTGCCTGCGCCAGCCGGACGTGTTCCGCGTGCAGCTCCGCGCGCTGCTGCGCGCCTCCGTGCACGGGAACCTCCGGATCATGTTCCCCATGATCTCCGGCGTCTCCGAGCTGCGCGCCGCGAAGAAGGCGCTCCAGGACGTGAGGGAGGAGCTCGTCCGCGAGGGGCACCCGGTGAAGGAGGCCATCCCGATCGGCGTCATGATCGAGCTGCCGTCCGCCGCGCTCATCGCGGACCGGCTCGCGAAGGAGAGCGAGTTCTTCTCCATCGGCACGAACGACCTCATCCAGTACACCATCGGGATCGACCGCCAGAACAAGGACGTGGCGTACCTCTACAAGCCGCTCCACCTCGCCGTGCTCCGCATGCTGAAGATCGTCTGCGACGCGGGGCGAGCGCAGAACATCCCGGTGTCGATGTGCGGCGAGATGGCCGGCGAGCCGGTGAACGCGCTCGTCCTCGTGGGGCTCGGCGTGTCCGAGCTGTCGATGAACGGCCCGTCGATCCCGTTCGTGAAGCGCGTCATCCGGGCGGCCAGGGCGGCGGACGGACGCGCGCTCGTCGAGCGGCTGCTCGCGCTCACCACCGCCGACGACATCGAGCGGGAGGTCCGCGCCGAGATGGTGCGCCGCTTCCCGGGGCTCCTCGGCGACGACACGGGCGGGGGCCCGGTGCCCGCCTGACGCCCGCCGCGAGGGCCGTGCCCGCCGCGGCCGGTGCGCCCGTGGACGTCCATCCGCCATATTGACGCCCGGGGCCGGGAGCGCGTACGTTCCCTGCCCCGCAGCGAGGACCGAAAGCCCATGATCAGCGATTACCTGTTCACCTCGGAGTCCGTCACCGAGGGCCATCCCGACAAGATGGCGGACCAGATCTCGGACGCCGTCCTCGACGCCGTCCTCGCCGAGGACAAGCGGGGGCGCGTCGCCTGCGAGACCCTGCTCAAGACGGGCTACGTGATGATCGCGGGGGAGATCACCACCTCCGCGCGCATCGACTACCCGCGGCTCGCCCGCGAGGTCGTGAAGCGCATCGGCTACACCGACGGGGAGATGGGCTTCGACGGGAACACCTGCGGGGTGCTCGTCGCGGTCGACCAGCAGTCGCCCGACATCGGCCAGGGCGTCGACACGGGCGGCGCCGGCGATCAGGGGATGATGTTCGGGTACGCCTGCGACGAGACGCCCGAGCTGATGCCGGCGCCCATCCAGTACGCCCACGCCGTCACGCGCCAGCTCGCCAAGGCGCGCCGCGCCGGGCTCGACTTCTTGCGGCCGGACGGGAAGAGCCAGGTCAGCGTGGAGTACCAGGGCGGACGGCCGGTGCGCATCGACACCGTGGTGGTCTCCACCCAGCACTCCGCCGACGTCTCGAACAAGCGGCTCCACGCGGCGGTCCGCGAGGAGGTCATCGCGAAGGCGCTCCCGAAGAAGCTCATCGACAAGAAGACCAAGGTCTTCATCAACCCGACCGGGCGGTTCGTGATCGGCGGGCCGATGGGCGACACGGGCGTCACGGGCCGCAAGATCATCGTCGACACCTACGGCGGCATGGGGCGCCACGGCGGGGGCGCGTTCAGCGGCAAGGACCCGTCGAAGGTCGACCGCTCGGCCGCGTACATGGGCCGGTACATCGCGAAGAACGTGGTCGCGGCCGGGCTCGCGCGGCGCTGCGAGGTCCAGGTCGCGTACGCCATCGGGGTGGCGGAGCCCGTCTCCGTCATGGTCGACACCTTCGGGACCGGCTCGGTCGCCGACGCGCGCATCGCGCGCGCGGTGAAGGCGGTGTTCGGCCTCCAGCCGCGCCAGATCATCGAGGGCCTCGACCTCCTCCGGCCCATCTACGAGCGCACCGCCGCGTACGGCCACTTCGGCCGCACCGAGAAGTCGTTCACCTGGGAGCTCACGGACCGCAAGGACGCGCTCCGCGACGCCGCGGGGTCGAAGGTGCGGGCGGTGGCGGGGGCGTAGCCCTCCCGAGAGCGCCCGCGGCATCCGAGCCACCGGTCGAGAGGCCGGTGGCTTCATCGTGTTGGGCCGTCGGATTGACTCCGCGCCTCCACGTCGCTATATCCGTCCATCCGGATATAGCGATGGCAGCCACGGCCCCTCAGCCCCGCCGCCCCGACGGCCTCCTCTCCTGGATGGACGGCCTCGCCGAGCCCATCCGCGTGCGCATCCTGCGCGCCCTCGACGGCCGGGAGCTCTCCGTCCTCGACCTCTGCGACGTCCTCGCGCTGCCCCAGTCGACCGTCTCGCGTCACCTCAAGGTCCTCGCCGATCGGGGCTGGCTCGCCTCGCGGCGATCCGGGACGCAGAGCCTGTACGGGTTCGCCGAGCCGCTGCCCCCGCGGGCGCGGAGGCTGTGGGAGCTCGCGCGCGAGGAGGCGGCGGCGTGGCCCGCCGTCCGCGCCGACGGGGAGCGGCTCCGGGCGGTGAAGGCGCGGCGGGCGCAGCGCTTCTTCGCGGGCGCGGCGGGCGCGTGGCGGAAGCTCCGCGCCGACGTGTACGGCCCGCGCGTCGACCAGCACGCGCTCCTCGCGCTCGTCCCCCCGGAGTGGACGGTCGCCGACCTGGGCTGCGGGACCGGCGCGCTCGCCGCCGAGCTCGCCACCCAGGTGCGCAGGGTGATCGCCGTGGATCAATCCGCGGCGATGCTCGCCACCGCGCGCAAGGTCCTCGCCGGCCGCGACAACGTCGAGCTGCACGATGCGCCGCTGGAGTCGCTCCCCATCCCGGACCAGAGCTGCGACGCGGCGATCGCGTCGCTCGTGCTCTCGTACCTGGACCACCCCGCCCCCGCGCTCGCGGAGGCGTTTCGCATCCTCAGGCCGGGCGGCGCGCTCGTCGTCCTCGAGGCGGCGCGGCACGACGACGCCGCGCTGAAGCGCACGCTCGGGCAGGCGCAGGCCGGGTTCGACCGGGCGGCCCTGGAGGAGCTGGCGGCGCGCGCCGGGTTCGCCGAGACCTCGTGCCGCGCGCTCCCACCCGAGCCCGGCGCAAAGGGCCCGGGCCTCGTCCTGCTCCGGGCGGCGCGCCCCGGCGCGAAGCATCCCGAATCCTAGCCCCATCGAGAAGCCAAGGAGACGACATGCCGAGCACCGCGAAGAAGACCGTGAAGGCCGTCCGCCCGCAGCCCGCGCGCAAGCCGAGCGCGAGGGCGCGCGCGGGGGCACCCCCCGCGCCCGCGGTCGAGCACCGCGTGAAGGACCTCTCGCTCGCGGAGTGGGGGCGCAAGGAGATCGAGCTCGCCGAGAAGGAGATGCCCGGCCTCATGGCCGTCCGGCGCGAGTACGCCGCCCGGAGGCCGCTCGCCGGCCAGCGCATCACGGGCTCGTTGCACATGACCATCCAGACCGCGGTGCTCATCGAGACGCTGCGCGAGCTCGGCGCCGACGTGCGCTGGGCGAGCTGCAACATCTTCTCGACGCAGGACCACGCCGCCGCCGCCGTCGTGGTGGGCAAGGGCGGCACGCCCGCGGCGCCGCGCGGCGTGCCGGTGTTCGCGTGGAAGGGCGAGACGCTCGAGGAGTACTGGGACTGCACGGAGCGCGCGCTCGACTTCGGGGGCGGCGAGGGGCCGACGCAGATCGTGGACGACGGGGGGGACGCCACGCTCCTCGTCCACAAGGGCGTCGAGTTCGAGAAGGCCGGGAAGGTCCCCGACGCGGCGACCGCCGACTCCGAGGAGTACGCGGTCGTGCTGCGCCTCCTCGCGCGGACGGTGCGCGAGGATCCGAAGCGCTGGACCCGCGTCGCCCAGGGCTGCGGCGGGGTCACGGAGGAGACCACGACGGGCGTCCACCGCCTGTACGAGATGCAGAAGGCCGGCACGCTCCTCTTCCCCGCCATCAACGTGAACGACTCCGTGACGAAGTCGAAGTTCGACAACCTGTACGGCTGCCGGCACTCGCTCGTCGACGGGCTGAACCGCGCGACGGACGTCATGCTCGCGGGGAAGCTCTGCGTCGTGTGCGGCTACGGCGACGTCGGGACGGGCTGCGCGCAGGCGCTCCGGGGCCAGGGCGCGCGCGTGGTGGTGACCGAGATCGACCCCATCAACGCCTTGCAGGCCTCGATGGAGGGCTACCAGGTGGTCCGCGTGGAGGACGTCGTGAAGGAGGCGGACGTCTTCGTCACCGCGACCGGCAACGTCGACGTCCTCACGCTCGACCACATGCGCGCCATGAAGGACTGCGCCATCGTCGGGAACATCGGCCACTTCGACAACGAGATCGACATGGCCGGCCTGAAGAAGGTCGCGAAGCGCGTGAACATCAAGCCGCAGTACGACGCGTTCGTGTTCCCCGACGGCCACCGCGTGCTCGTCCTCGCCGAGGGCCGGCTCCTGAACCTCGGCTGCGCCACGGGGCACCCGTCGTTCGTGATGTCGAACTCGTTCACGAACCAGGTCCTCGCGCAGGTCGAGCTCGCCGCGAACCGGGCGAGCTACGAGCGCAAGGTGTACGTCCTCCCGAAGCGCCTCGACGAGAAGGTCGCCGCGCTCCACCTCGAGCAGATCGGCGCGAAGCTCACCCAGCTCACGCCGCGCCAGGCCGATTACCTGGGCGTGTCCCCGCAGGGGCCGTTCAAGTCGGACCACTATCGGTACTAGGGAGAAGGGGCCGATGACCCTCCTCTCCGCCGTCCTGCTCGGCCTCGTGCAGGCCGCGACCGAGTTCCTGCCGGTGTCCTCGACCGCCCACCTGCTCGTCTTCGGCGAGCTGCTCGGAAACGACCTCGGCGACGAGCGGTTTCGCGCCTTCACGACCATCATCCAGTCGGGGACCACGGTCGCCGTGCTGGTCTACTTCCGGCGCGAGATCGCCGCGCTGCTGTACGCGGGCGTCCGCTCCATCGCGCGGAGGAGGCCGCTCGAGACGCCGGAGTCGCGCCTCGGCTGGTACATCGTGCTCGGCACGATCCCCGCCGCGGTGGCGGGGAAGCTCCTCGAGCGGCGCATCGAGGCGCTCGGCAACCTCGTCATCGCCGGATCGCTCGTCGTCCTCGGCCTCGTGCTGCTCCTCGCGGAGCGGCTCGCGCGGCACGAGCGAAACGTCGAGGACGTCCGCGCGTCGGACGCGCTCCTCATCGGCGTCGGCCAGGCGGTCGCGCTCGTCCCCGGCTCGTCGCGGTCCGGAACGACCATCACGACCGGCATGCTGCTCGGGCTCACGCGCGAGGCGGCGGCGCGCTTCAGCTTCCTCCTCTCCGTTCCGATCATCCTCGGCGCGGGCGCGTACAAGCTCTGGAAGGACGTGCCCGTCCTGCGCGGCGCGCACGACTGGGCCGTGGCGACCGCCGTGGGCACCGCGGTGTCGGCGGTCGCGGGCTACCTCGTCATCGGGTGGCTCCTCGGGTGGCTCCGCACCCGGACCACCTACCTGTTCGTCGCGTGGCGGATCGTCGCCGGCATCGCCATCGCGGTGCTCATCTGGAACGGCGTCCTGCCCGCCGGCGAGAAGCCGCCTCCGCCGGCCCCGGCCGCGGAGGCCGCGCGGCGATGACGCTGGAGCGGCTGCGCGCCGCGCTCGCCGCGCGGACGCCCGGGGTCGCCCCCGTCGACCGCATCCCCCCCGGGCACCTGCCGCCGGGCGGCTTCACGCGCGCGGCGGCGCTCGTGCCCCTCCACACGAAGGACGGAGAGCCGCACGTCCTCCTCACGCGCCGGCCGCGCCACATGCGCAGGCACCCGGGGCAGATCAGCATGCCGGGCGGGCGGATCGAGCCGGGTGAGGAGCCGCTCGCGGCCGCGCTGCGCGAGGCGGAGGAGGAGGTCGGCCTCCCGCGCGACCGCGCCGACGTCCTCGGCCCGCTCTCCGAGACGCTGGTCCTCCAGACCGCGTTTCGCTTGACGCCGTGGGTCGCGTCGGTGCCATATCCCTACCCCTACGTCGCCGCGCCCGGCGAGGTGGAGGAGATCCTGCACGTGCCGCTCGCGACGCTCCTCGACCCCGGGGCGCACCGCGTGCAGCCGCGCGAGGTGTACGGGATGAGGCTGGACGTGCACTACTTCACCATTGGCGAAGACGTCCTCTGGGGTGCCACCGCGCGCGTCGTGTGGGAGCTCCTCGGCGTGTGGAGGGCCGCGTGAAGGTCTATCCGGTGATCATGGCGGGCGGGTCGGGGACGCGGTTCTGGCCGCTCTCCCGCAAGGACCGCCCGAAGCAGTTCCTGCCGCTCGCCGGCGACGAGCCCCTGCTCCAGGCGACGGTGGGCCGGCTCCCGCCGCTCGCGCGGCCGAAGGACACCTACGTCGTGTGCGGGCCCGCCCACGTCCGCGCGGCGCGGCGGATGCTGAAGGAGCTCCCCGAGGGCAACTTCATCGTCGAGCCCTGCGCGCGGAACACGGCGCCGTGCGTCGGCCTCGCCGCGCTGCACGTGCAGGCGCGGGATCCGCGCGGCGTCGTGGCGATGCTGCCCGCCGACCACCACATCTCGCGGCCGAAGGCCTTCCGCGATGCCGTCGCCGCCGCCGCGGAGCTCGCGGCGACGGGCGCCATCGCCACCATCGGCATCCACCCGTCGCGGCCGGAGACGGGCTACGGGTACCTCAAGCTCGGCCCGCGCCTCTCGGCGCGCGGCAGGAAGGGGAAGGCGAAGGGGTACCCCCCGCCGCACAAGGTGGAGCGCTTCGTCGAGAAGCCGGACGTGGTCACCGCGGCGCGCTACCTCGCCGACGGCGGGTACCTCTGGAACTCGGGCATCTTCGTCTTCCGCGCAGACGTCATCCTCGAGGAGATCCGCCGCGCGATGCCGGTGCTCGGCGAGCAGCTCGACGTCATCCAGGCCGCGCTCGGCACGCCCCAGTACGGCAGGACGCTCCGCCGCGTGTTCCCGGACTGCCCGTCGATCTCGATCGACTACGGCGTCATGGAGAAGTCGAAGCGCATCGTGGTCGTCCCCGCCGACTTCGGCTGGTCCGACGTGGGCAGCTTCGCCGCGCTGTCGGACGTGCGCGCGACCGACCACCTCGGCAACGTGGCCGAGGGCGACGCGCTCGTCATCGACGGCCGCAACAACGTCGTCGTCGCGGACGGGAAGCGCCCCGTGGCCGTGGTGGGGATCGAGGACGTCATCGTCGTCGACGCGGGCGACGCGGTGCTCGTGTGCCGCCGCGATCGCGCGCAGGACGTTCGCAAGGCGGTCGAGGAGCTGTCGCGCCGAGGCCGGGACGAGGTGCTCTAGCACCCCGCGCGGGCCTGGGCCCGTCCGGGCGAGGGGCTGCGCCGCCTCGCCCGGCGGGCGAACTTCAAGGGATCGAGGACACCCCCATGGCGAAGCTCTCCCCCACCATCTTCCGCGAGTACGACATCCGCGGGCTCGTCGATCAGGACCTCACCGAGGAGGCGGTGCACCTCGTCGGGAAGGCCCTCGGCACGCGCATCCGCGAGGCGGGCGGCCGCAAGGCCGCCGTCGGGCGCGACGCGCGCCTCTCCGGGCCGCGCTTCGCGCGCTCCATGATCGAGGCGCTCCGCTCGACGGGCGTCGACGTCCTCGATCTCGGCATCGTCCCGACGCCGCTCACGTACTTCGCCGCGCACACCGCCGGCGTCGACGGCATCTGCATGATCACGGGCTCGCACAACCCGCCCGAGTACAACGGCCTCAAGGTCGGGCTCGGCGCCGCCACGTTCCACGGCGAGGAGATCCAGGCGCTGCGCCGCCTCGCGGAGTCGGGCGCGTTCCCCACCGGCGCGGGCGACGTCGTCGCGTACGACGTCGTCGGGCCGTACCAGGACTACGTGCGGAAGAACCTCCGGCTCGGGAAGCGCAGGCTCAAGGTCGTGGTGGACGCGGGGAACGGCACGGGTGGCGTCGTGGCCGTGCCGCTCTTCCAGTCGCTCGGCATCGACGTCGTGCCGCTCTTCATCGAGATGGACGGGCGCTTCCCGAACCACCACCCGGACCCGACGGTCGAGAAGAACCTCGAGCAGCTCAAGGCGAAGGTGCACGAGGTCGGCGCGGACGTCGGCATCGCCTACGACGGCGACGCCGACCGCGTGGGCGCCGTGGACGAGAAGGGAAACGTGCTCTGGGGCGACCAGATCATGATCCTCTTCTCTCGCGCGCTCCTCGCCGAGGAGCCGGGCGCGGCCATCGTCGGCGAGGTGAAGTGCTCCTTCACGCTCTACGACGACATCGCGAAGCGCGGTGGCCGCCCCATCATGTGGAAGGCGGGCCACAGCCTCATCAAGGCGAAGATGAAGGAGGAGAAGGCGCTCCTCGCGGGCGAGATGAGCGGCCACATCTTCTTCGGGCACCGCTGGTTCGGCTTCGACGACGGCATCTACTCCTCGGCGCGCCTGCTCGAGCTGCTCTCGCAGACGGACGCGCCGCTCTCGTCGATGCTCGCGGACGTGCCGCGGACCTTCTCGACGCCGGAGCTGCGCGTCGACTGTCCCGAGGACAAGAAGTTCGAGGTGGTGCGCCGCGCCCAGGAGTTCTTCCGCGCCCGCTACGACGCCGTGACGGTGGACGGCGTGCGCGTGGTGTTCGCGGACGGCTGGGGCCTCGTGCGCGCGTCGAACACGCAGCCGCTCCTGGTGCTGCGCTTCGAGGCGAAGACGAAGGCGCGCCTCGACGAGATCCAGGCGCTCGTGCGCGGCAAGGTCGACGAGCTCCTGCGCGAGCTGGGAGCGTAGGCGGTGGCCCCGGTCTCGCTCGGCGTCGATCTCGGCGGCACGAACGCCCGCGCAGCCGTCGTCGACACCGACTCGGGCGAGATCGTGGCGGTGCACAAGGAGCCGCTGCGCGACCGCGCGCCGGCCGCGGTGGTGGCGGTGATCCAGCGCGCCATCGCGGAGGCGTCCACCGCCGCGGGGCTCCCCGCCGCGCCGGCCGGCTGCGTGGGCGTCGGCGTGGCGGGGCAATGCCTCGGCGCCACCGGCATGGTCCTCAACGCGCCGAACCTCGGCTGGCGCGACGTGCCGTTCGGCGAGCTCCTCTCGTCCGCGCTCCGCGCGCGCGTGAAGGTGGCGAACGACCTCGCCGTCGCCGCCTGGGGGGAGCGGCGGTTCGGCGCCGCCCGGGGGATCGACGACGTCGTGCTCGTGTTCGTCGGCTCGGGGGTCGGCTCGGGGATCATCGCGGGCGGCAGGCTCTACGACGGGTCGACCGGCGTCGCGGGCGAGCTCGGGCACGTCAAGGTCGGGCCGGTGCGCGGCGAGGCGGAGGCGCGCCGGTGCGGCTGCGGCGAGCTCGGCTGCCTCGAGGCGTACACCTCGGGCGTGAACGTCGCCGCGCGCGTCCGCGAGCGCATCGCGGCCGGAGCGCGGACGCGCGTCGTCGAGCTCGCCGGCGGCGACCTCGCGCGCGTGAACGCGAGCCTCGTCGACGAGGCGTACCGCGCGGGCGACGCGTTCGCGCGGGAGCTCTGGGACGAGGTGGGGCTGCTCCTCGGCACGGCGATCGCGAACCTCGTCACCATCCTGAATCCGGCGCGGGTGATCCTCGGCGGCGGCGTCCTCCTCGGCTCGCCCGCGCTGGCGGCGATCGTGCGCGCGCGGTTCGACGAGAAGGTCTCGCGCTCGGCGGCGCGCGGGCTCACCATCGAGCGGGCGTGGCTCGGCGACGACGCGGGGGTCATCGGGGCGGCGGTGCTGGGGTAGCGCCGCCGTCTACGGCAGCTCGAACCGGACCTTGAACCGGAAGCTCGTCGCCACCGCCTCGCCGCCGCGGCGGGCGGGCTCGAAGCGGCAGTGGGCGCGCACGCTGCGCGCGGCGGCGGCGCCGAGGCCGTGCCCCGGGTCCTCGACCACGCGCGCGTCGGCGATGGCGCCCTTCTCGTCGACCGTGAGGACGAGCACCACGACCCCCTCGATGCCGAGCCGGAGCGCGTCCTTGGGATACTCGTCGTTCGGCGGCCGGCACTCTCCCACCGGGCGGGGCAGCACAGTGACCTCCGTCGGCGGCACGTAGCGCTCGGAGCGATACGGCTTCACCTCCCCCGGGTCGGGCGCGGCCTTCGGCATCTCGCCGTAGAGCGTGTTGCCGGCCGGGGCGGCGACCCCGCCCGACGACGTGGTGGCGGAGAGCGACACGCCGATCCTCACCGGCGCGCGCGAGGGCGGCGCCGCGTCGGCGGGCGGCGGCGTGTTCGGAGGCGGGGGCGCGGCGGGCTCCGGGGTGGGGACGGGGACCCGCGGCGCGCGCCGGGGCGGCGCGAGCCCGACCGCGCGCGGCGGAGGCGCCGGCTCGGGTGCGGGTGCGGGAGGAGGGGGCGGCGCGACCTCGACGATCTCCACCGCGACGTTCTCCGACCGCGACGGCGGCGGCAGCTTCGCCAGGCCGGCGACGCCCGCCAGGTGCAGCGCCGCCGAGACGCCGAGCGCGAGCGGCGCCGGGATCCGCAAGGTCAGCGCTCCCTCTCGACGTGGATCGCGAACCGGGTCGCGCCCGCGCCCTTCACGAGGTCGATGACGCGCACCACCGCGCCGTGCAGCGCGGCCTTGTCCGCCGAGATGACCACGCGGGTGTCGGCGTCGCTCGCGACCGCCGCCTGGGTGCGGCGGACGAGGTCGTTCTCCCCGACGCGCACGCCGTCGAGATAGACCTCGTTCCCCTTCGTGACCACGACCGAGAGGACGGTCCCGACGGGATCGCCCCCGTGCGCGGCCCGCGGCAGGTCGACGTCGATCGCGGCGCGCACGATGTACGTCGCCGTCACCATGAAGATGATGAGGAGCACGAGGACGATGTCCACGAGCGGCGTGACGTTGATGCCGCTGATGAGCTCGTCGTCGTCGCCGCTCGCCCCCACGTCAGCTCCGATCCGGTCTCGCCCGTTCGACAGGCTCGGGGCGGGCGCGCTCGACCGGCGGCGGGGCGGCCTCCAGGAAGGCGACGGCCGCGTGGCCGAGCGACGTCGCGCGCTGCGCGGACCGCCGCAGGCCGCGCTGGAAGAGGTTGTAGGCGACCACCGCCGGGAGCGCCACGAACAGCCCGACCGCCGTGGCGACGAGCGCCTCGCTGATGCCCGCCATCACCGTGCCCGCGCCGGCGGCCGCCGGGTTCCGCGACAGGTCCACGAAGGCGCGGATGATGCCGAGCACCGTCCCGAACAGGCCGATGAAGGGCGCGTTGTTGCCCAGCGTGCCGAGGAACGCGAGCCGGAGCTCGTACTGGATGCGCACGCGCTCGACCGTGCCGGCGACCACCTCGCGCACCGCCTGGGGGCCCTTCGCCGCGTTCGCGACGGCGGCGCGGACCACCTCCGCCTCGAGGCCGGGCTTCCCCCCCACCGCGCCCGCCGCTCCGTCGAGGTCCCCGGCGAGCAGGCGCCGCCCGATCTCGTCCGCGTCGCGGAGCCGCCGCGACGCGAAGAACGCCGCGCGCTCGATCATGACGCCGACGGACACGACCGACAGCAGGAGAAGGATCCAGAGCACCCATTCGGCGCCGAGATCGGTGAGGGCGAGGAGCCGGTTCGAGAGCATGCGACGCGTCCGGGGTGAGGCGGGTAGTAAAGGAGCCGGTCGGCGCGGTGTCAAGCGCGCGGGACGGGCCCCATCGATCACGCACAGTCAACGCGAGCCGTCGCGAGCGCGCTCGGTCGCGTCCCATTCGGCGCGCGCTATCGCTCCTCGCGTGCGAAACATGCGGGTCGCTTCCTTGACGTGTCAGATCCGAGCGCGCTAACCTCCGCACAACTCGTCCATTCCCGCGTGTTCGCCGGCGTCGAATGGACCGTCCCGAGGAGGGAACACGATGGCCGCGAAGAAGAAGACGAAGAAGCCCGCCACGAAGAAGAGGACGACGAAGAAGAGGACCACGAAGAGGAAGTAGGCTGGGCCCTTCCTTTTTCGCCAGCGCCGCGGCCGCCTCCGGGCGGCCGCAGCATTTTGGGGGCCGCCCTTCGACGACGCGCCGACGGGCGCGGGGCGAACGGACCTTCTCGAGATGTCGCTCACCGCCGCCGAGATCGAGGCCGTCGTCGGCGAGCTCGCGGTCCTCGCGGGCGCGCGCGTGGACGACGTGCGCGTCCACACCGAGCGAGCGCTCACGCTGGAGCTCGCCGGCCGCTCCGGCCGCGCGCGGCTGCTCCTCTCCGCGGAGCCCGACGTGACGCGCCTGCACGCCGCGTCGACGCGGCCGCCGCGCGGCGGCCCGCCGTCCGCGTTCCAGCAGCTCCTCCGGCGCGAGCTCGGCGGCGCGCGCCTCGCCGCGCTCGAGGCGCTCCCGGGGGACCGCATCGTGGCGCTCCGGTTCGACGCGCGCGGCGGCGCGCTCCGGCTCGTGGCCGAGCTGACCGGCCGCCACGGGAACGTGTTCCTCGTCGACGCGGGCGGCGTCATCCGCGCGAGCGCAGGGAGGAACCTCTCCCAGCGG
>DASSQM010000256.1:0-5010 GCA_035702465.1 Anaeromyxobacter sp.
TGGTCCTGCAGCTCATGGAGCGGAAGCGCCGGGGCGCCTGATCCGGCGGCGCGCGGAGCTCCCCCGCGACGCACGCATCAGCGTCGCTGATGCCGAGAGTAAACAGAATCGATTGGCGCTTATCGCCGGCGGCGGCGAGCATGTGCGTGCTCCGGCGGCGCGGCGCCGCCTCGAGGAGGTGGCGACGTGCAGCTCTCCGGTCTCCGATTCGGCTCGCGGCTCCTGTCGCTCGTGGACTTCCCCTTCGCGGAGACGCTCGGGCCGAACGCGACGAACGACGAGCTCCAGGCGTTCCTGGATCGCCACGGCAGGATCGTCGTGAAGCCCATCTTCCACGGCGGCGTGGGCAAGAAGGGGAAGGCCGGCCTCGTGCGCGTCGTCGACGACCTGCGCGGCGCGCTCGCCGCGAAGAAGGAGCTCTACTTCGCGACGCACCGCCAGGGCTCGCGCATCGTCACCGCGAACGGGGTGTCGTTCGAGGCGTTCGTGCCGTCGGAGATCGAGATCTACTTCTCCATCGACGCGTCGACGGCGGTGCGCGCGCCGGTGTTCACCATCAGCCCGAGGGGCGGCGTGGACATCGAGGGCGTCGCGCCGGAGCAGAAGGCGGTCGTCGAGATCGACCCGTTCCTCGGCATCAGCTCGTTCGAGATCACGAACGCGCTCTCCGCGACGGGGTGCCCGGAGGAGTTCATCTCGCCGCTCGTGCAGCAGCTCCCGAAGCTGTGGGACCTGTACGCCGCGTTCGGACTCACCACGGTGGAGATCAACCCGATCCGCGTCTGCCGCGAGGGGCCGAAGCTCTTCCCCGTGGCGTGCGACGTGAAGGCGGAGTTCGACCAGGACAACCCCGCGTGGAAGCGCCTCGAGCTGCCGCCGGCGATCTTCCTGTCCGAGGCGACGCCGTTCGAGGCCGACGTGAACAAGCTCCGCACGCACCAGGGCCAGAGCGACGTGCTCGAGCTCGCCCCCCGGGGCACCATCGTGCCGTTCATGTTCGGCGGGGGCGCCTCGAGCGCCGCCACCGAGACGCTCGGCCCGGCGGCGATCTTCTCGTCCGACTTCGGCGGCAACCCGCCCTACGAGAAGATGTACGAGATCGCGTCGATCGTCTTCCGGCACTGGATCGACCGCGCGAGCGTCCTGCTCGTCATCGGCGGCAAGGCGAACAACACCGACATCCTCGTCACGTTCAAGGGCATCTTCGACGCCCTGCGGGACCACGTGGCGCGCACCGGCCAGGTGCCGCCGGTCTACACCGTCGTCGGCCGCGGCGGCCCGAACCTGGTGAAGGGGATGTTCTACGCGAAGGACATCCTCGACGGGCTGCGCCTCCCGTACCGCATGTTCGGCTTCGACACCTCGATGATCGCGGTGATCGAGTACGCCCGCCGCATCGACGCGTGGTGGAGAGCGCAGGGCAGGGACGCGTGGCTCGCCGGGCGCGGCGCGACCGCCCCGCGCGCCGAGGGGGTGGCGGCATGAGGAAGCAGGTCACGAAGCCGTTCCCCTGGTTCGTCGGCGTCCACTCGCTCGAGGAGCTCGCCACGAAGGAGTCGCGGGTCTGCGTCATCAACATCCTCGGGAGCGAGAGCCGGAACGTGACGCCCGTCTCGCACGAGTACAGCGGCGGGAACGTGGTGGCGGGGGTGCAGTACGGCCGCCGGGGCGTGCTGCAGACGAAGCTCGGCGACATCCCGGTGTACCGCAGCGTGAAGGAGGTGCTCGCGGAGGGGCACGAGTTCGACGCCGGCGTCGTGTACCTGCCGCCGCTCGGCGTGGCCCAGGCCGTCTCGGAGCTCGTGCGGGAGAACGAGGGCCTCCGGCGCATCGTCATCGTCACCGAGAAGGTGCCGGCGAAGGACTCCGCCGCGGTGCGGGCGATGTGCCAGGAGGCGGGCGTCGACGTCGTCGGCGCGAACAGCCTCGGCGTCGCGAACGCGTGGGACCGCGTGCGCATCGGCGGGAGCCTCGGCGGCGACCGGCCGGAGGAGACGCTGCGCAAGGGCTCCATCGCCATCCACTCGAACTCGGGCAACTTCACCACCACGATGGCGGAGTACCTGCGCACCGCGGGGTATGGCATCTCCACCGCCGTCTCGTCCGGGAAGGACGTCTACATCCACTTCGCGCTCCCGGAGTTCCTCTGGGCGGCGCAGAACGACCCGCGCACCAAGGCCGTGGTGCTGTACGTCGAGCCGGGCGGCTACTACGAGCGCATCGCGCTCGACTTCGTGCTCGAGCGCAGGTTCGGGTTCACGAAGCCCATCGTCTGCTGCGTGACGGGTCGCTGGCGCAAGGAGGTGACGAGGACGTGCGGGCACGCCGGCGCGCTCGCCGGCAACGGCGAGGACGCCGAGTCGAAGGAGCGCTGGTTCGACGACTACTTCGGCGTGCCCGTGTTCGACCCGGAGGCGCGCGTCGTCGGCCGGCGCGGCGTCCGCGTGTCCTCGATCCAGTTCGTCCCCGACGCGGTGCGCGCGGTCTTCGAGAAGATGGGCGAGGCGCCCGACTTCGAGGCGACCGGGGACCTCTCGCTGAAGCCCTGGCTCGCGGACGGCGTGCTCGCGCTCCCGGCCGAGCTCTCGGTACCGGTCGTCCGCGCCTTGCCGCCCTACGATCGCCAGATCACCGCCATCACGAAGGAGGTCGGGGCCCATTACCTCCGCCAGAACATGGCGGATCGCTCGGGCGCGTCTCGCATCGGCCGCAAGACGCAGATCGCCGAGCTGCACGGCCAGACGGTGCTCGACCTGTCTCAGCGGCTCGTGGAGGAGAACGCCTACTTCGCGCTCGCCAAGTGCCTGGCGGGCGCCGAGGAGCTCGAGACGCTGAACGTGCTCCTGAACCTCTTCCTCGCCGTGGACGAGCGGCGGCTCGAGGCCGTCGATCTCGCCCGCGAGAACGGCGCGCTCCCGAACGCGTACCTCGCCTCGCGCCTCGCCATCGTCGGCGACGAGCCGGTGCTCGCGCGGTCCCGGGAGCACGCGCGGCTGCTCATCGACGCGATCCGGGAGCTCGGCATCGAGGAGGGCACGCCGTTCCCGCCCGAGCTCGACGCATGGGCGCGCGATCGCTTCCTCGCCGCCGAGGGCACGGACGCCGCGGCGCTCCCGGCGCCGCTCCTCGCGCAGGTGCGCAAGGGCGCGCGCCGCTGCGTCGTGCTCCGGGTGGTGGAGCACGCCGTCGCGCTCGCGGAGCGCGAGAAGCGCGCGCTCCGGAACGGCCCCGAGCTTCTGCTCGCCGGCCTCGTGGTGTCGGTCTTCTGGCGGCCGATGCTCGAGAAGCGCATGACGCGCAAGGCGGTGGAGGACGCCGCCGCGTACCTGTGGTGCATCGCGCAGATCGTGTCGTGCTCGGTGCTCGACCGCGCGAGGAATCCGCACTGGCGGCGGCTCGCGGCGGGGAAGCCGGCCGGCCTCGGCGCGAGCTTCACCGACAACGCGTTCAAGATCCTCTTCGGCCGTGCGCCGGACGAGCAGGAGCGGATGGAGTTCCGCACGGTCGTCGGGCTCTCGGTGACGAACGGCCCCGGCACGCTGTCCGCGAAGGGCGCCAAGGAGTCGGTCAGCGCGCGGAACGACATCTCGATGGCGTACGTCGGGTTCCTCTCGAACACCGGACGCGCCCACGGCGGCAACGGCCTCGAGGCGGTGCAGTTCCTGCTCGAGACCTTCGAGGGCGTGCCGCTCGACGACCCCGGCCGGCGCGACCACGGCATCGACCTGCAGGCGCTCGCGAACCGGACCGCGCGCGCGTACGGCGCGCAGAAGCAGCGGAGCAGGGAGTCGCGCGAGGGGGCGGCGAAGCCCATCCCGTGCGTGAACCACCCGGTGTTTCGCGGCCAGGACGTGAACGTCGACCCGCGCGAGCAGTTCGTGCGCGGCCTGCTCGAGCAGCAAGGCATCACGAACGTGTTCCTCGACTTCTACCACCACCTCGTGAAGGAGCTCTTCGCCGAGGGCATCACGAAGAACGTGTTCTGCGTGAACGTCGACGCGGTCATCGCGGTGATCACGCTGAAGCTCGTGTGGAAGGACCTGCGCGAGGGGCGGATCTCGCTCCGCCAGGTGCAGGAGATCGGCTTCCTGCTCTTCCTGTACGGCCGGGGCATCGGCACCGCCGCCGAGGTCGCCGACCACCGCGACCGTGGCATGGACATGGACTGCCGGACGCCCGAGGACCGGCTGGCGTTCGTGCTGTGACCTCTCACCCGCTCTCCGAAGGAAGGATTCCGATGACGCACGGGAACGGAACGACGAACGGAGCCAGGAAGAACGGCGCGGCCGCGAACGGCGCGCACGCGAACGGGAAGCTCGCGGGCGAGGTGTATTACCCGCCGCCCGACGTCACGTCGCAGGCGCGCGTCCGGGACTGGGAGGCGCTGGCGAAGCGCGCGAACGAGGAGCCCGCCGCCTTCTGGGCGGCGGAGGCGCAGGAGCTCGAGTGGTACCGCGAGTGGGACGAGGTCGTCGACGCCTCGCGGAAGCCCTTCTACAAGTGGTTCAAGGGCGCGCAGACGAACATCGTCCACAACTGCCTCGACCGCCACCAGCGCACCTGGCGCCGCAACAAGCTCGCGCTCGTCTGGGTCGGCGAGCGGAACGAGCCCGCCCGGACGTACTCGTACTTCGCGCTCCACCGCGACGTGTGCAAGTTCGCGAACGTCCTCAAGGCCATGGGCGTGAAGAAGGGCGACCGCGTCACCATCTACATGCCGCGCGTCCCCGAGATCGTCATCGCCATGCTGGCGTCCGCGAAGATCGGCGCCATCCACTCGGTGGTGTACGGCGGCTTCTCGGTCGACGCACTGCAGGGCCGCATCGAGGACTCCGAGTCGAAGGTGGTCGTCACCGCCGACGGGGGCTTCATGAACGGCAAGATCGTGGAGCTGAAGAAGACGGTCGACGAGGCGGTGCGGCGCTGCCCCACGGTCGAGACGGTCATCGTGGTGCACCGCACCGGCCACGAGATCAAGATGGAGGCGGGCCGGGACTACTGGTACCACGA
>DASSQM010000257.1:0-3538 GCA_035702465.1 Anaeromyxobacter sp.
CGCGGAACGGAAGCCGACGGTGCTCCGCGCCATCGCGGGCGGCGCGAGCCGCGGCGCCCCGGCAAACGCGCGCCCCACCGGCGCGACGGCCGAGCCGCTCCGGCGCGCCGCGCGGCGCGCGGAGCGGTGAGCGGCGCACCGCCTAATCCCCCCACCGTCCCCTCAGCCGCGCCGCCCATCCCTCCGGCGCCTCGAGGTGCACGTCGTCGCCCATGAACTTCGGCGTGAACCACGTGTCGTAGTTGGAGTAGAGCGGGCGCAGCGCGGGGCGCGCGCAGAGCTTCACGAGGAGCGCCCACCCCGCGTCCTTCCCCAGACCCGGGCTCGAGTGGAACGCGAACGTGAACGGGTGCGTGCCGCTCTCCTCGTAGAAGGAGACGGTCCGCCGGATCCCCGCCGCGAACCCCTCCGCCTCCGCGCGGCCGAGCTCCGCGAGGCTCGCCGCACCGCGCAGCACGCCCCAGACCTCCTTCTGGTGCGCCGGCGCGAACGGCGCGAGCCACTCCACGCCGCCGGTCGTCCCGACCCAGCGCGCGCCGCCGCGCTCCGCCTCGAGGAGGGCATCGAAGAACGGCCGCCCGGTGCGCGCGCGGAACTCCCCGGCGGCGCGCATCTGGCGCGCGAGGCCGGAGTACGGCACCCCGCGCACGTGCACCTGGAAGTGCGGGTGCGGCACGGAGCTGCCGCCGGGGTGCAGGAAGTTCATGCCGACGACGTGGTGCACGTGTGCCGCGTCCCGCTTTCGCGCGCGGCGCAGGAGCTCGCCCGAGGCGAGGATCGCGTCCGCGAGCGCCTTCGCGGACAGCCGCGACGGGAAGAGCACGTGGCTCGCGGGGTCGACGACGACGACCGCGTCGAGCGCGCACTTCGAGAACAGGTTCGGCATGGCGAGCGCGTCGCCGACGCGGAGCTGACCCTCCGGGGCGAGGTCGGGGAGGAACCGCGTGCCCTTCTCCGCGGCAGCGCAGAAGGGGCACCCGGCGCGCGACTTCTCCTGGAGGTCCTCGAGCAGCGCCACGTCGGGCGCGCCGAGGAACGCCTTCGCCTTCTCGCCGAGCGCGGCGTTGATCGACGCGACCGCGCCCGTGAGCGGGTCCGTGCGGTGCTCGATGAGCTGCTCCGCGGAGTTTCCGGCGGGGTCCACGAGGGTCGTGCGCTCCGTCACCGAGACGAGGTCCATCCGTGCCTCCGCGGGTGTGGGTGCGCGGAGCATAGCGGAGGACGCGTCGCGCGCAGATCCTTTCCGACCGCGGTGCGTTCGAGAGGGGGAGAAAGGAGCGCCCCATGCGCCTCGCCTCCCTCGCCGTCGCCGCCGCCGTCGCCGCCACGACCCTCGCGCCCCGCGCCGCCTCCGCGCGACCCGCGGAGTCGCCCGCCCGGGCGGGCAGCTGGTCCCTCGAGGTGGTGGACGAGTCCGGTGCCGTCCTCCCGACGTTCTTCCACCGCGGCCGCGCGTACGTGCTCGGCACGCTCGGCCGCCGCTACGCGCTCCGCATCCGCAACGGCTCGCCGCGCCGCGTGGAGGTGGTCGTCTCCGTCGACGGCCGCGACGTCGTCGACGGGAAGCCCGCCTCGTTCTCGAAGCCGGGCTACGTCGTGAACGCGTTCTCCGAGGTCGTCATCGACGGCTACCGGCTCTCCGAGGCGGCCGTCGCCGCGTTCCGCTTCGGCACCGTCGCGCGGTCCTACGCCTCGCGCATGGGCGACGCGCGCGACGTCGGCGTCATCGGCGTCGCGGTGTTCCCGGAGCGCGAGGTGCTGCGTCGCCCGCCGCCGTACGTCCCGCCGTACTACCCGCGCCCCGACGCGTCCGGCCCGTCGGCGAGCGCCGACCGCGCGCCATCCGCCGGCTCCCGCGCCGAGGCCGCGCCCGAGGCGGCGCAGCCCCCCGGCGCGTCCGCGCCGGCGCCCGCACCCGCGCCGGAGGCGCTCGCGCAGAAGCGCCGCGGCCCCGAGCGCCCCGGCCTCGGCACCGAGTTCGGCGAGGAGCGCGAATCGCGCGTCGTCGAGGTCGCCTTCGAGCGCGCCCGCCCTCAGCCCGACACGGTGCTGGCGGTCCGCTACGACGATCGCGAGGGGCTCCTCGCGCTCGGCATCGACGTGGACCGGGCGTACGGCTGGAACCAGGACTCGTACCTGCGCGACGGCGCGACGCCGTTCCGCGGCAGCGCGTTCGCTCAGCCTCCGCCCGGCTGGGGTCGCTGAGTCGCCGGAGCGCGACCCGTTTGGGCGCTGGTAGACCCGGCGCCCGCGGGAAATCTCAGGGCGATGGCGACCGACCCGCGCACGCTCACCCCGAAGCTCCCGTCCCCGAAGCTCGTCGTCGGCGGAAAGCTCGTCGACCCCCAGGACGGCGGCACCATCCCCGTCGTGAACCCCGCGACGGGCGAGAAGATCTTCGACGCGCCGGGCGCGGGCGCCAGGGACGTGGACCTCGCCGTCGCCGCGGCGCGCCGCGCCTTCGAGCAGGGGCCCTGGCGCACGATGAGCGCGCGGCAGCGTGGGCGGCTCATCCGCAAGATGGCGGACCTCCTCTGGGACCGCCGGGAGGAGTTCGCGCTCGTCGAGTCGCTCGAGAACGGCAAGACGTTCCGCGAGGCGGTGCGGGGCGACGTCGCGCCCGGGTCGGCGACGCTCGCGTACTGGTCGGAGGCGCCGCTGCGGATCCTCGGCGAGGTGCTGCCGGTCGATCCCTCGTTCCACACCTACGTGCTCCGCGAGCCGCTCGGCGTCGTCGGCGCGATCGTGCCGTGGAACTTCCCGACGTCGCTCGCGTGCTGGAAGCTCGGCCCCGCGCTCGCGGCCGGGAACACGGTGGTCCTGAAGCCGTCCGAGTACACGCCGCTCACCGCGATGAAGCTCGGCGAGCTCGCGCTCGAGGCGGGGTTCCCCGAGGGCGTCCTGAACGTCATCCCGGGCTACGGCGATCCCGCCGGCGAGGCGATGGCCCGGCACCCGGACGTCGACAAGATCAGCTTCACCGGCTCGACGCGCACGGCGCGCCGACTCGTCGCCGCCTCGGGCGAGACGAACCTCAAGAAGCTGACGCTCGAGCTGGGCGGCAAGAGCCCGCAGATCGTGTTCGCGGACGCGGACCGCGAGCAGGCGATCAAGGCCTGCTTCTGGGGCATCTTCGGGAACAAGGGCGAGATCTGCAACGCGGGCTCCCGCGTGCTCGTGCAGGCGAAGGCGTACGACGGCTTCGTGTCGGAGCTCGCCGACCGCGCGCGCCGCATGGTGGTCGGCGATCCGCTCGACCCGCGCACCGAGATGGGCGCGCAGGTGTCGAAGCGGCAGCTCGAGACCATCCTCGGCTACATCCGCTCCGGCAAGGACCAGGGCGCGAAGCTCCTCGCCGGCGGCGAGCGGGACACCGAGGGCGCGAAGGCGAAGGGCAACTTCGTCCGGCCGACCGTGTTCGCCGACGTGAAGCCGGACATGACCATCGCCCAGGAGGAGATCTTCGGGCCGGTGCTCTCGTGCATCCGCTTCGACGGCGACGCGGACGCGCTCGCCATCGCGAACGGCACGAGGTACG
>DASSQM010000258.1:0-2207 GCA_035702465.1 Anaeromyxobacter sp.
GCCGTCGCGGAGATCGCGCGCGCCCGCGCCACCCGCGGCGACGCGGGCCCGCCACCGCCGGCGCCCGCGCCGGACGAGGCAGTGCGCCGCGCCGCGTGGCAGCGGCTCGCGTCCGCCGCGGAGGCGCTCGCGCGGGCGGCCGCCTTCTCCGGCACGGGCGCCGGCGACGCGCTCGCTGCGGACCTCGTGCCGGCGCTGCCGGAGCTGTGGGCGGTGGCCGCGGGGGGCGGCGGCGGGCTCGACGGCCTCGCGCGCGCCGCGGAGCTCGTCGCGAAGGCGAAGGCGAGGCGCCTCGAGCGGAAGGACGCGGCGACGCGCGCGGCGCGGGACGCGCTCCTCGACGCCTCCGGCGAGCTCGCGCGGGTCGAGGCCGAGGCGCTCGGCAGCGAGCAGCGCGCGGAGCTCGCGCTCCTCGTCGCCGACGCCGAGGAGCGCCATGCCGCCCGCAAGCGCGAGGCGCGCGCCGTCGATTTCGACGATCTGCTCGTCCGCGCGGAGCGCCTCCTCGGGTCCGACGCGGCGCTCAGGGCCGAGCTGCAGGGCCGGATCCGCGCGCTCCTCGTCGACGAGTACCAGGACGTGAACCCGCTCCAGCAGCGCATCTTCGACCTCCTCGCCGGCGGGGGCGCCGCGAAGCGGCCGATCCTCGTCGCCGTGGGCGACCTCAAGCAGTCCATCTACCGGTTCCGCGGCGCGGACGTGTCGGTCTTCGCGCGGCTCGTGCGCGGGATGGCCGCGACGTCCGCCGGCGGCGCGGCGGGGGCGGGGAGGGTGCTGCACCTGTCGCGCAACCACCGCTCGGCCCCCGCGGTGCTGGACCTCGTGAACGAGGTGTCGGCCCGGTGCTTCCGCCCCTCCGACGGCGGCCCGCCCCGCGACGACGAGCTCTCCTTCGGACCCGACGACCGCCTCGTCGCGACGCGCGCCGAGGCGCCGCGGCCCACCTGCGAGCTCCTCGTCGACGACGCGAGCGGCCCCGCCGCCGAGCGGCGCGTCCGCGAGGCCGACGCGATGGTGCGCCGCATCCGGGCGATCGTGTCCGGCGCGGCCGGCGTCGCCGTGCGCGAGGTGGCGGACGGGGCCGAGCGCCCGCGCAGGCCCGTCTTCGGCGACGTCGCGATCCTGTTCCGGCGCCTCACGCAGATCGGCGCGTACGAGCGGGCGCTGCGCGCGGCGGGGATCCCGTACCGGCTCGCGCGCGGCGGCGGGTTCTACCAGGCGCCCGAGGTCCGGGACCTCGGCGAGCTCGCCGCCACGCTCTTCGACCCGGGTGACCGGATCGGCTGGGCCGCGCTGCTGCGCTCGCCGCTGTGCCTCGTCTCCGACGCGGCGCTCCTCCTGCTCGCGCGCGGCGGGCTCCCGCGCCTCGCCCGCGCCGACCCCGAGGAGCTGCGCGACGCGCTCCCCGCGCTCGAGTGGGAGCGGCTCCTCCGCTTCCTCGCGACGTGGCGCGAGCTGCGCGCCATGCGCGACCGCCTGCCGCTCGCCCACCTCCTGCGGCGCGCGTCGGACGCGCTCGACCTCGACGCGGCGCTCCTCGCCGGACCCGACGGCGAGCGCCGCGCCGTGAACCTCGAGAAGGCCCTCCGGGTCGCGGAGCGCTTCGAGGCGGACGGGGGCCTGCCGGGGGAGTTCGCCGCGCACCTGCGCGCGCTCGCGGCGCGGCCGCCGCGCGAGCCGGAGGCGGAGCTCGAGGCCGGCGACGCGGTGGCGATGCTCTCCGTGCACCAGGCGAAGGGGCTCGAGTGGCCCATCGTGTTCGTCCCCGACCTCGGCGCGCGCCCGCGGAACGACGCCCGGCGCGCCTTCCTCGACGAGGGCGGCCGGCTCTGCGCGCTGCTGTTCGATCCGGCCCGCGAGGAGTTCGTCGAGACGGCGTCGGTCCGGGCCGCGCGCGAGGGGGAGCGGCGCGCGCAGGCCGCCGAGTCGCGCCGCCTCCTCTACGTGGCGCTGACGCGCGCGCGCGATCGGCTCGTCCTGTCCGGGGAGGCGTCCGGCGGCGGCGAGAGCTGGCGCACCCTCGTCGAGGCGGCGATCGCCGAGCGGCCGGACCTCGCCGCCCGCGTGCCGCTCGCGGAGGCGGGGACGCGCGCCGCGGGGCCGCCGCTCCCGCAGGCGACGGCGCCGGCGCGTCCGGAGGCTGCGCGCCCCGCCGCCCCGCGGCTCGCGGGCCCCTCGCGCGTCGCGGCGGTGCGCGTGGCCGTGAC
>DASSQM010000259.1:0-9995 GCA_035702465.1 Anaeromyxobacter sp.
GCCCGCAGCCGCCGCCGCCACAGCGCGACGCCGAGCACGGCCTCCGCGACCGCCGCGCGCCCCGGGGCGTCGAGGCCCGGGAGCCCCCGGAGGGCGCGGGCGAGGACGTCCGCGGCGTCGGCGCCCGCGAGCGCCTCGGCGAGCGGCCCGTCGAGCAGGGGAGCGACGCCGCGCAGCCGTTCCCACGGGATCGAGCGGAGCCGCTCCTCGGCGGCGGAGCGCATGGGCGCGGCGATCACGCGGCGGGCGACGCAGCGCGGACCGCCTGGGCGACGACGTCGCGGAGCGAGCCCTTGTCGACGGGCTTCGCGAGGCACGCGTTCGGCACGCGGTCCAGGAACGCGCGCGCCGCCTCCGTGAACGCGCCGCCGGTGAGGAACACCATGCGGGCGGCGACGTCGGGCGCCGATTCCTGCAGGGACGCGTGGAGGTCCATCCCCGTCATGCCCGGCATCATGAGATCGCAGAGCACCACGTCGAAGCGAGGGTCCTCGCGGAGCAGCTCGGCCGCGTCGCGCGCCGACGCGCGCGTCACCACCTCGTGCGGCGGGGAGAGGAGCCGGGCGATGGCGCGCCCCACGAGCGGCTCGTCGTCCACGACGAGGACGCGCCCGCGCCGGTCCGGCGAGGGCTCGGGCGCGGGGCGGGTGGGCGCCGTGCGGGCCGGCGCGTGGCGCCTCTCGTCGGACGCCGGGGGGAGGAACACGCGGAAGGTGGTGCCGACGCCCGGCGCGCTCTCCACCGCGATCTCGCCGCCCAGCTGCGCGACGATGCCGTGGCAGACCGAGAGCCCGAGGCCGGTGCCCACGCCCACCGGCTTCGTCGTGAAGAACGGGTCGCAGATGCGCGGCAGTGCGTCCGCCGGGATGCCCGCGCCCGTGTCGGAGACCTCGACGACGGCGCGACCGTCCGGGGCGGTGGCGGTCCGCACGCGCACCCGGTTCGCGGCCGGGCGCCCGTCCGGGATCGCCTGCATCGCGTTGACGAGGAGGTTCAGGAACACCTGCCCGAGCCGGTGCTCGGACGCGAGGACGGGCGGCACGTCGCCGAGCTCGACCTGCAGCTCCGCCCGGTGGCGCAGCTCGTTCGTGGCGACCGCGACGGCGGACTGCAGGACCGGGCGGAGGTCCAGGATCACGCGCCGGTCGTCGTCGCGGCGCGAGAAGGTCCGGAGGTGGCGGACGATGTCGCGGACGCGGACCGCCCCGTCGAGCGCGTCCTGCAGCGCGCGGCGCAGCTCGGGATCGGCGTCCGGCTCGTGGAGCTCGCCCAGCGCGAACTCGAGGTTCGAGAGGATGAACGCGAGGGGGTTGTTGATCTCGTGCGCCACCCCCGCGGCGAGCGTCCCGAGCGACGCCATGCGGTCGGCGACGACGAGGCGCGCCTCGAGGTGCTCCTTCTCCGAGACGTTGGCCTCGCTCGCGCGCAACGCCTCGGCCGCGCGGCGCTCGGCGTCGGCGGCCGTCCGCGCGCGCTCGGCCGCGCGAGCCTCGCCCCGGCGCCAGAGCACCGCGCCGGCGACCGCGGCGAGGGCGAGCGCGACGACGAGCGCGGCGTACGAGAGCGCGGCTGCCGCAGCGAGCGCCGCGGCGACGGCGAGGAAGACGGCGAGGAAGACGGCGAGGGGCGCGAGCCGCGATGGGCGGCCCTGCGGTGCGGGGTCGGGCTCGGTTCCGCGCATCGAGCGCTCCGCGAGGAGCATACGACGGACCGACGCGGCGCGGGGTGGCCTCCCCGCCCCGGGAGGCGCCGCGAGTCAGGAGAGGCGGCGGCGCAGGAAGTTCACCACGTCCATGCGCGTGACGAGCCCGACGAACTCGTCCCCGTCCATGACGATGGGCACGAGCCCGTCCGCGAAGAGCGGGAGGAGCGCGGAGATCGACGTCGAGCGCGGCACCGTGACGAGCCGAGTGCTCATGTGATCGCGCGCGGGATCGCGCAGGCGCGCCTCGTCGCCCGCGGCGGCGGCGAGGAGGTCCGACTCGTCGAGGATCCCCACGATGCGGCCGCCCTCCACGACCGGGAGCTGCGATACGTCGTGCTGCTTCATGCGCCCGTACGCGACGAGGAGCGTGTCCCCCGGCTTCACCGACACCACGGCGCCCTCGGCGAAGCGGCGCGCGACGAGGTCCGAGAGGTCGCCGCGGCGCGGGCGCTCGAGGAGGCCCTGGTCCGCCATCCACGCGTCGTCGTACATCTTCGACAGATACTTGTTGCCGCTGTCGGGCACGAGCGTGCACACGCGCAGCGGGCGCTCCTGCGCGCGGCAGTGGCGCAGCGCCGCCGCGAGGAGGGTGCCGGTCGAGGAGCCCCCGAGGATCCCCTCGAGCCGCAGGAGGTCGCGGGCGGCTTGGAACGCCTCGGCGTCCGGGATGGTGTAGGCGCGCGACACGCGCGAGACGTCCAGGATCGGCGGGACGAAGTCCTCGCCGATGCCCTCCACGAGCCAGGAGCCCGCCGCGCCGACCTCGCCGGTCTCCACGAAGCCGGCGAGCACGGATCCCTCCGGATCTGCGAGCACCATCTCGCACGACGGGATGGCGCGCGCGAAGTAGCGCGACAGCCCGGTGAGCGTGCCGCCCGAGCCGACGCCGCACACCATCGCGTCGAGCCGTCCGCCCAGGGCCTCCGCGATCTCGGGGCCCGTGGTGGTCTCGTGCGCGAGCGGGTTCGCCGGGTTCTCGAACTGGTTCACGTAGAACGCGCCCGCGTCCTCGGCGATGCGGCGCGCCGCGTCCTGGTAGTAGTCGGGGTGGCCCTTGCCGACGTCGGAGCGGGTGACGACCACGTCCGCGCCGAGCGCCCGCAGGTGGAGGATCTTCTCGCGGCTCATCTTGTCGGGGATGACGAGGGTGAGCCGATAGCCCTTGCGGGCGGCGACGAGGGCGAGCCCGAGGCCGGTGTTCCCCGCGGTGGCCTCGACGAGGCGCGGCTGTCCGGGGCCGACCCGGCCGTCGCGCTCCGCCGCCTCGATCATCGACCGGCCGATGCGGTCCTTGATGGAGCCGCCCGGGTTCTGGGACTCGAGCTTGAGCCAGAGCTCGCACGGCCCCGTGTCGAGGCGGGTGACGCGCACCAGCGGGGTGCGCCCGATGAGGTCGAGCGTGCCGGTCGCGACCATCGCGCCTCACAGCGTTGCGCGCGAACGAGGGGCGCGCAAGGCGGGCGGCGGGGGGAGGGTCCCGCGCGCGCCGATCCCCGGCGGGGGACGCCGTCTCCCGGTAGACTGGAGAGCGGAGGTCCCACCACCCCGATGAAGCATCGATTCGGAACTGCGCGGCGCCTCGCCCTCGGGTTCGGCGTGCTCGTCCTGCTCATCGCGGCGGCGGCGGGCGTCGCGCTCGCCGGCTCGGCGCGCGTCCACGACCGGCTCGCCGCCGCGCGGCGCGGCGAGGAGGGCGTCCGGCTCTCCCTCGAGCTGGCGAGCGCGGTGCGCGACCAGTACGCGCACCAGGCGCACACCATCATCATCGGCGACTCGTCCCATCTGAAGTTCTACCGCGACGCGCGCGAGACGGTCGCCCGCCTGACGCGCGCGCTCCGCCAGGCCGCCGAGACGCCGGAGGAGCGCTCGCTCGTGGACGAGATCGAGGCCGAGAGCGTCCAGCTCGACGGGATCTTCCGCGAGCGGATCGTCCCCGCGGTGCTGCGCGGCGAGGCGCAGAACGTGAAGGTGGAGCACGCCAAGGCCCAGCTCGTCGTGACGCGCATCCAGGACCTCACCGAGGCGCTCGTCGTGCGGTTCACGACGGCCATCCGCGCGGTGCGCGCCGAGGTGGAGGAGGTGGAGCGGCGCACGCGCGGCTTCCTGCTCGCGCTGCTCGTGGCGGCGCCGCTCGTCGCCATCGCGGTGAGCGTCTGGGTCGGCCGCTCGATCGCGGTCCCGGTGGCGAAGCTGGAGCAGGGCGCGGCGCGCATCGGCGCCGGGGATCTCGACACGCGCATCGAGGTCGAGGGCGCGCCGGAGCTCGTCGCGCTCGCGGAGCGCTGGAACGCGATGACCGCGGCGCTGAAGGAGCACGAGCAGAAGCTCGTCGAGTCGGAGAAGCTCGCGGGCATCGGCCGGCTCGCGGCCGGCGTCGCCCACGAGATCAACAACCCGCTCGGCGTCATCCTCGGGTACGCGAAGCTCCTCGCGAGGAAGGCGCCGGAGGGGATGGCCGACGACCTCGCCGTCATCGAGGAGGAGGCCCTCCGGGCGAAGGAGATCGTGGAGGGGTTGCTCGATCTCTCCCGGCCACTCCCCGCCGGCGGCGACCCGGTGGACCTGCGGGCGCTCTCCGAGGACGTGGTCGCGCGGCTGCGCGAGGCGCGGCTCCTCGACGGCGTCGAGGTCCACGTCGACGGCGCTGCGACGGCGCCCGGGCACGCGGAGAAGCTCCGCCAGGTCCTCGTGAACCTCGTGCGCAACGCCGCCGAGGCCGCGGGGCCCGGCGGACGCGTCGAGGTCGCCCTCGGCGAGTGGGACGGGAGCGCCGAGGTGGCCGTCGCGGACTCGGGCCCGGGGGTCCCCTCCGACCGGCGCGCGCACCTCTTCGAGCCGTTCTTCACGACGAAGCCGCGTGGCACCGGCCTCGGGCTCGCGGTGTCGCGCGCCATCGCCCGCGCCCACGGCGGCGAGCTCACCGCGGAGCACGAGCCCGGCGGAGGGGCGCGGTTCGCGCTGCGGCTCCCCACCGCGACGCACCCGCAGGCGAAGGAGGCGTGACGCGTGCCGCCGCCCGCCCGCGTCCTCGTCGCCGACGACAAGGAGAACATGCGCAAGCTGTTCGCGAAGATCCTCGCGGACGGCTACGAGGTCGAGGAGGCGGAGGACGGCGCCCGCGCACTGGGCCTCGTCGCGACCCGCGGCTACGACGTGGTCGTCACGGACATCCGCATGCCCGGCGCGGACGGGTTCGAGCTGCTCGCGGCCGTGAAGGCGCGCGCCCCGTCGACCGAGGTCGTCCTCATGACGGGCTACGCGACGGTCCCCGACGCGGTCCGCGCCATGAAGATGGGGGCCTTCGACTACCTCGAGAAGCCGTTCGATCCCGACGCGGCGCTGGCGGTCGTCGCGCGCGCCGCCGAGCACAATCGGGCCGCGGACGCGGCCCGCCTCGACGCGGTCCCCGGCGAGGAGGACTCCTTCCACAACCTCGTCGGCCGGAGCCCCGCCATGCGCGCGGTGTACCGGCTCCTCGAGAAGGCGGCCCAGACCGACGCGACGGTCCTCGTCCTCGGCGAGACCGGAACGGGGAAGGAGCTCGCCGCGCGCGCCATCCACTACCACTCGGCGCGGCGCGAGCGCCGCTTCGTGCCGGTGAACTGCGGCGCGCTCCCGGCCGAGCTCGTGGAGAGCGAGCTCTTCGGGCACGCCAAGGGCGCGTTCACCGGCGCCGCGGCGGCGAAGCGGGGCCTCTTCGAGGAGGCGTCGGGCGGGACCATCTTCCTCGACGAGATCGGCGAGCTGCCGCCCGCGGTCCAGGTGAAGCTCAACCGCGTGCTCCAGGACCGGGAGATCCGGCGCGTCGGCGAGACGTCCCCGGTGCAGGTGGACGTGCGGGTCGTCGCGGCGACCCACCGCGACCCGCGCGAGGAGGTGAAGGCGGGCCGCTTCCGCGAGGACCTCTTCTACCGCCTCAACGTGTTCCAGATCGTGCTGCCGCCGCTGCGCGAGCGATCCGAGGACGTCCCGCTCCTCGCCGCGCACTTCCTCGAGAAGCACGCGCGGGCGCTCCGCCGCACGCTCCGCGGCTTCGCGCCGGGCGCGCTCCGGCGGCTCGCCTCCCACGGGTGGCCGGGCAACGTGCGCGAGCTCGAGAACACCGTCGAGCGCGCCGTCGCCGTGGCGGGGGGCGACGAGATCCAGGTGGAGGACCTGCCTCCCGAGATCGCGCTCGGCGGCGCCGCCGGCGACGCCCCCGGTCCCGCCGCCGGGATGCGCGCGCTCGCCGCGCTCCCGTACAAGGAGGCGGTGGCCGAGGCCCGCGACCGCGCCTCGCGCGAGTACCTGGCCGCGATCATGGAGGAGTTCGGCGGCAACGTGACCCGCGCGGCCGAGCACGCCGGCATGGAGCGCGAGAGCCTGCACCGGCTGCTCCGGCGCTACGGCCTCAGGTCGGACGACTTCAAGTAGCGAAGGCTACCTTTCGACCATGGCGAGGCTCGCGGGCACGGTGGCCGTGGTGACGGGCGCATCGAGTGGGATCGGGCGGGCGACCGCCCTCAGGTTCGCGCGGGAGGGTGCCGGGGTCGCGCTCGCGGCGCGGAGCAAGGAGGCGCTCGCGCACGTCCGCGAGGCCATCGAGCGCGATGGCGGGCGCGCCATCGCCCTCGAGTGCGACGTCGCGGACGAGGACGCGGTGGAGGCGCTCGCGGAGCGCGCCGAGGCCGACCTGGGACCGCTCGGGGTGTGGGTGAACAACGCGGCCGTCCTCGCCATGGGGAAGTTCGAGGAGACCCCGCCGGAGGTCTTCCGGCGCGTGGTGGCCACGAACCTCATGGGCACCGTGAACGGCGCGCGCTCCGCGCTCCGGCGCTTCCGGGCGCACGGGAGGGGGGTGCTCGTCAACGTCTCGTCGATCGACGGCCGCATCGCGCCGCCGTACACCACCGCGTACAGCGCGTCGAAGCACGCGGTGCTCGGCTTCTCCGCCGCGCTCCGGCAGGAGCTCCTCCTCGAGGGCGCGCGCCGCATCCACGTGTGCACCGTGCTGCCGGCGGCGATGGACACGCCGCTGTTCCAGCACGCCGCGAACTTCACGCGCTTCGGGCTGCGGGCCGTGCCGCCCGTCTACTCGCCGGAGCGCGTCGCGCGGGTCATCGTGCGGCTGGCGCGGCGGCCCCGGCGCGAGGTGCTCGTCGGGTCGAGCGCGCACACGCTCTCCGCGGCGTGGACCGTCGCCCCCGCGCTGACGGAGCGGCTCGTGGCGCGCGGCGCGGATCGCGAGCACCTCGAGAAGGATCACGGCGCCGCGGAGACTCCCGGGAACGCGTTCGGGCCGATGGGACCGGAGAGCGAGACCGGCGGCTGGCGGCCGCCGCGGCGATGGCTCCGGCGCGCGGCGTGGATCGGGATCCCCGCCGTCGCCGCCGCGCTCCTGCTCTCGCGCCGCGACGAGTGAGCTGTCCGCGAGCGTCAGCGGGAGATCGCGACGCCCCAGGGGAGCGAGCCCGCCGCGATGCGCTTCACGACGGACATCGACGCCGTGTCCACCACGGACACGTCGTTCGACTTCCCGTTCGCCACGTAGAGCTTCCGCCCGTCCGGCGTGAGCGCGATCCCCCAGCAGCGCGCGCCCACGCGCTCCGCGGTCGCGACCACCTTCCGCGCGGCGACGTCGATCGCCGACACGGTCCCCGCGTTGCCGTTCGAGACGTACAGGCGCGCGCCGTCCGGGCTCATGGCGAGCCCCATGGGGCGGGACTCTGCCGGGAGCTGGATCACGCCGTCCGCCTTGCGGCCGCGCACGTCGACGATCTGCACCTGGCCCGGCTCCTCGCAGGAGGCGAACGCGAGCGCGCCGTCCGGCGCGAACGCGACCATGCGCGGCCGCCCGCACGTCGGCACGGACGCGATCAGCCGGTGCGCAGCCGGGTCGACGAGCTCGAGGCGGGCATCGCGCTCCGACGCGACGGCGACCACCTCCCCGCCGGGGGACGCCGTGACGCCCTCCGGCTCCCGCCCCACCTCGACCGTCGCCACGTCGCGCGCGGCGGCGGCGTCGACGAAGGTGACCGACGCGCTGTCCTCGTTCGAGACGACGAGCGTCCTCCCGTCGGCGAGGACCGCGAACGACTCCGGGTCCTCGCCCGCGGGCAGCACGGTGGCGAGCGCGCGCTTCGCGGCGTCGACCACGCCGATGCCCTCCGGCGGCGGGCCCTCGGGGAACCTGCGGGCGCCTGGGATGGGCTTGCCCGAGATCGCGACGAAGATGCGCTCGCCCGTGGCGTCGAGGTGGACGCCGCGCGGCCGCTTGCCGAGCTTCACGGTCGCGACGACCTCGTCCGTGGCGGAGTCGATCACGGTCAGGTCGCCGGACCCTTCGTTCGTGACGTACACCAGCGGCGGCCGCGACGGCGCCGCCGCAGCGTGGGCCGCCCGCGCCGGGGATCCCGGCGTTCGGTGGCACGCGGCGACGGCGAGCGCGAGCACGGCGGCGATCACGGCGTGGCGCGGCGGACGGCCGAGGCGCGTCGGGGCGGGGCTCTCTCCCGGAGTCATGGCTGCAATGCGTAGGGCCCCCGCGTGACCGGCGCGACGCGCGCGCGCCGCGCGACCCACCCGGGCCCGGCCGCCCTGCCGGTGGACGCCGGCCGCCGCGGCGACGATCATCGAGGCGTGGAGATCTTGCTGTACGTCCTCGGCGCGGTGGCGCTCCTCGTGGGCCTCGCAGGAGTCGTGCTCCCCGCGGTGCCCGGGTCGGCGCTCCTCGCGATCGGCGCCGCGCTCGTCGCGTGGGCGGAGGACTTCCGGCGCGTCTCCGGGTGGACGGTCGCCGCGTGCGCGGCGCTCGCGGTCGCGATCTGGGTGACGGATCTCCTCGCCGCCGCGCTCGGGGCGAAGGCGTTCGGCGCGTCGCGCTGGGCGGTGATCGGCGCGAGCCTCGGCCTCGTCGTGGGGATGTTCCTCGGGTTGCCCGGCATCGTGCTCGGCCCCGCGGTCGGCGCCATCGTGCTCGAGTACGCGCGCGATCCGAGCTTCGCGCGCGCCATGAAGGCCGGCGCCGGCGCGTTCCTGGGCTTCGTGCTCGGCACGGCCGTGAAGGTTTCGCTCGCGTTCGCGATCGTCGGCCTCGTCGCGCTCGCGCTCGTGGCCTGATGGGGCGTCTGCGCCGCCGGCGGCCGGCGGGCCGGGCTTGCGGCGACGGGTAGGCGCACCACCTTTGGATCGTGATCGAGGTCCGCAACCCGGGCGTGCTCGCCGCGACGATCGAGATCGACCTCGTGCGGTTCCACCGCGCGGCGACGATGTTCCGCATGCCCGTCGCGCTGGACGAGTTCGCGCGCACCCTCGCCAAGGTCGCCGAGATGCTGCGGGAGGCAGAGGCGCGCGGGCAGGCGGTCGACCTCGGCGACGAGGTGGTGCGCGTCATCCACCAGTTCCGCGGCGCGCTGTCGACGGTCGGCGGCGCTCCCGCGCAGGCCTGACGCCTCCCGGATGCTGCGCCGTCGGGCGCGCGTCCGGCGGCCTGCCCGGCCGGCGCTCCCCGAGCGGCACGTGCGAAGGGCGCCCCTGCGCGGCAACCCTCGTCGGGCGAGGAGGCGACGCGACGATGGGATCTCCGCCGGTGAAGGGCTTCGGGCAGACGAGCGGCGAGCTGGAGGCGTGGGCCGCCTCCGTGTACGCCCCCGAGGACGAGCTCCTGCGCGACATCCGCGCGCGCAGCGCGGCGGCGGGGCTGCCGCGGATCGAGGTCGGCGAGTTCGACGGCCTCCACCTCGAGGTGATCGCGCGCGCGTGCGGTGCGCGGAAGGCCGTCGAGATCGGCACGCTCGGCGGCTACAGCGGCGTGTGCCTCCTGCGCGGCATGGGCGAGGCGGGCGTCCTCCACACGTTCGAGCTCGAGCCGCACCACGCCGAGGTGGCGCGGGCGTCGTTCGCGCGCGCCGGCCTCTCGCGGCGGGCGCGCATCCACATCGGGCGCGCCGCGGACCTCCTCCCGACGATCGAGGCGGAGGGCCCGTTCGATCTCGTCTTCCTCGACGCCGACAAGACGGGGTATCCCGCGTACCTCGCGTGGGCGGAGGCGCACCTGCGCGTGGGCGGCGTGCTTCTCGCCGACAACACGTTCGGGTTCGGCCACGTGCACGAGGAGCGGCCCGAAGGCGAATCGGCGGAGGCCATGGCGGCCCTCCGCCGATTCAGCGAGCAGCTCGCGCGAGGCGGCCGCTTCCGGGCGACGATGCTCCCCACCGCCGAGGGGCTGTCCTTCGGCGTGAAGGTGCGCTGACCGCTACGGTACGACGTGGCCGGCAAGGAGCGGCCGGGCACGATTCGCTTCGCGAAGAGT